>JBHLRV010000073.1:0-6981 GCA_048882205.1 Candidatus Thorarchaeota archaeon
CCTTCACAAAAGGTCTTGAAGTTGATGAGATTCCCCAGCACTCGCTCGGCAAAGACATCGCCATAAATGGTAACCAATCGCAATGTGACCACCCATGTAACACGAGAAACGACATGCTTTCCTACTAAAGCTTGGTGATAGTGGCGGAATCAGCTAGTCGGTGGTGACTTGTTATGCCTCGGCCAGTTCCTTCATCCGTGCCTCCACAATCTCTAAGACCTCAGACTGAAGCTTTCTTCCGTCATCGATTATCTTCTGTACTTCTTGGGAGGTCCTCTTTACGAATGCCTTGTCTTTGATGTTGCCAAGGTTGATCCTCACATTCAGAGCTGCACCTTCAATTGCAGCGAACAGAGCGTATGCAGCTACTCCTGCGTCAGTTATCGAGTTGATGTTGCCTTTTGCAGCCGCAGCCTTGGCATGCTCAAGCGTCATGAAGGAGTGTCGCATCGTCTGGAGCGGGACCTCAGCTGCATGTATTGTGGCACTCTCTGTGGCCGCCTCTTTCTGCTTCCTTTCTTTAGCGGTTTCTTCAGCCATCTTGAAAGTGTCCATCACCGCATCGAATGCAGCGGAGTCCTTCTCTACGAGGTCCATGAGAACTCCACGATCGTTCTCGGCAGCATGGCGATGCTTAAGCATCTCTTCCTTGATTGCTACAAACCTACGGCCTGAGAGGGAAAGACCGGTCACCATGCAAACCAGCGCTGCACCGTACGAACCAATTGCAGCAGCCACACTTCCACCCCCAGGAGTGGCCGTGGCACGCCGAACCTGATTCCCAAACTCGATAAGGGACATTTCGGTGAAGGTCTTCTTCTTTGGGTCTTGGGCGCCTCCAAGGTAGTAAAGATCTAGGATGATGGAATCATCCAACTTCTCAGGCTGCAAGTAGTATCTAAGAGCATCAAGCAGGGCAAACAGTGGAACCATACCAACTATCTCGGTTTCCACAACAGATACGCCAAATCTTCGAGCCTCATTTCGAACGACCTCGAGGACTTGGTGAATCTTGGTGCGTCTGGGGTGGGTTAGGTTTAGAGAAACTTGGACCATGCCCTTCGCTGGTAAATCGAGCCCGATACCCTGTACATTGACAAAGCCTCCTGTTGTAGCTCGTACTGCGTCTGCGCAGACCCTTGCAACCTCAACGTTTGTTGTGTTCAGGTTCAGGTTGAATGCAATTAGGAAGTTGCGAGCTCCTGTCGCAGTAGCCCCCGCCGTCGGATGTATCTTCTTCGGACCATAGTCAGGGTCTTTCGATGGATCCTGGCCGATGAGTTCCATAAGAGCCTCGAACTCTCCCTCTCTTATGTTTGGGAGGTCGACTCTCTCTGGACGAGTTGCTGACTTGTTGTACAGGTAGACGGGCACCTTATTCTTGTCCGAGAATTCTTGGGCAAACTCCTTCGAGAGCTCTATGCACTCACCAATGGTCACGCCATGGAGAGGGATGAACGGCACGACGTCAACAGCGCCCATCCTAGGGTGTGCGCCTTGGTGTTTGGTGAGATCTATCTTCTCAACAGCAAGTTCCGCAGACTTCAGTGCTGCTTCCTTGACCTTCTGCGGCTCCCCGATGAATGTGAAGACAGAACGGTTGTGGTCAGGGTCGTACTCAATATCCAGAAGTCGAACGCCTTCCACACTCCGAATCGCGTCTGCGAGGGCATCAATCACTTCCTTGCGCCGTCCTTCAGAGAAGTTCGGCACGCATTCTACAATTTTCAAGTGATTCACCGGTGCCCGCTCGGAGCGACCATACACAAAAGGGTTTGGGACGGGATTTCACTAGTCACCCAGAGCCTGCAGGAATGATCTGAGTCTTGTAGGCGGCTACAACATTCTTCAATAACATAGATATGGTCATCGGACCGACTCCACCCGGGACTGGTGTCACACACATCGACTTCTTCTTTACGTTATCGAAGTCAACATCTCCCAAGGGTGTGGCGACATCAATCACCACGGCCCCTTCCTTAACCATGTCTGTCGTTATGTAGAAGTCGTCGCTTTCATCTTTTCGCCGACCAATTGCACTCACCAAGACATCAGCCTGCCTCGTGAAAGATGATAGATCATGAGTTCGAGAGTGGCACACAGTGACTGTTGCATTTCGATTTAGCAGGAGCATTATCAGCGGCTTTCCAACTATGGTTGATCTGTTTATGATGACCGCATGTTTTCCAGCAAGATCGCTCATACCGATTGAGTCCAGTATCGTGACAATCCCATGAGGAGTGGCTGCACTGAGCTTCTCATCACCATAGAAGAGACGATAGACGTTCAATGGTGAGAAACCATCGACATCTTTCTTTGGATCTATCGCACCGATGATTCTCTCCTCATCAATGTGGCTGGGCAGGGGGAGCTGGATGAGAATCCCGTGGATTAGAGGATCTTGGTTGAGCTTCGCTAGGAGGTCGAGCAGCTCCTGCTGTGAGGTGTTCTCCGGTAGGTCGTAATGTTCCGATAGAATTCCTGCCTTGTTTGACGCCTTGTGCTTCATACGAACGTACATCTCAGAACCCGGGTCCTCTCCGACAATGACTGTAGCAAGCTTGGGTGCCAGCCCATGCTTATCGACCAAACGTTCAACTTCTGCCTTGACTTCTCTTCTGATGCGTTTCGAGAGCCTCCGTCCCTTGATCACATGGTCTTCGCAGATGGGTTTCTCATCATCTTCAGCCATTGCAGTTCACCTCATCAAAAGACTCCAGTTATTCTTCCATCTTGGTCAACATCCATCCCGATTGCGGTGGGTTCCTCAGGGAGGCCGGGCAACAAGGAGATGTCGCCCATGTAAATGACAACAAAGCCGGCACCTGCACTGACATCGGCGCCAACAACCTCCGCGACATCTCCAGATGGTCGTCCTCTGAGGCCCTTGTTGTCAGAGAGACTGAATTGAGTCTTGGCAATGCATACTGGCAGATTGCCGTAGCCTCTCTTCTCTAGTGAGCGGATTCTGCCTCGTGCCCCAGCCACATAATCGACATCTGATGACCCGTAGATCTTGGTGGCAACTTTGGAGATCTTCACCTTCAGACTGTCTTCAAGGTCATAGGTGTGTTTCACACTGGTGCTCTTTGTAGCTTCAATTGTGTCAACAATAGATTTGGCTAGGGCTTTTCCTCCCTCACTTCCCTTGGAGAATACCTCAGAAACCTCCATCTTCCAGCCCTTCTCTTTGCAGAAACTCTTCAGAAGCGCTATCTCCTCATCCGTATCGTCGGGAAACCTGTTCAGAGCGACAACGGCGGGAACGCCGAACGCATCGATATTCTCCATGTGTGCTTCTAGATTGGGGAATCCAGCTTCCAAGTCATCTCTCCCGTGCCATTTGAGAGCACGAATAGTGGTGATAATGACCACGGCATCGACATTGAAGTCACCAGCACGAGTGACTATATTGAAGAATTTCTCAGCACCCAGGTCTGCCCCGAATCCCGCTTCGATAACTACATAATCAAAGAGCCTCAGTGCAATGTCTGTGGCAATGACAGAGCTGGTCCCGTGGGCGATGTTGGCGAATGGTCCGGTGTGTATCATCGCCGGGGTCTCCTCGATTGTTTGGACTAGGTTAGGCTTCAAGGCATCACGCAACAATACTGCCATTGCACCTTCAGCCTTGAGATCCCTAGCAAACATCTCTTTCAGATCAGGAGTTCTGGCGACCAGGATATTGCCCAGTCGCTTCTTGAGGTCTGAGTAGTCCTTGGAGAGACCAAGTATAGACATGATTTCTGAGGCCGCTGTAATGACGAATCTGTCTTCTCGCGGGAATCCATCAAACCTTCCACCGAGGCCTACAATCACCTTTCTCAGGGCGCGATCGTTCATGTCCACAGTACGTGGCCAATACACTCGCCTGACATCAATCTCGGGTTCCTTTTCGTGATGGATGTAGTTGTCAATCATTGCAGAAAGGAGGTTGTGCGCGGCTGATACTGCCGGGAAGTCGGAAGTGAACATGAGGTTGATTTGTTCGAAAGGCAAGACTCGAGACTTGCCACCTCCTGCGGCTCCTCCCTTAACTCCAAAGACAGGACCCAGAGACGGCTCTCTAAGTGTGGCGACTGCCTTGTGACCAAGCGCATTCAACGCCATCGACAGTCCAATAGTGTTGGTCGTCTTTCCTTCACCTGCGGGAGTTGGATTGGTAGCAGTTACAAGAATCAGTTTGCCTTTGCGTTCGCCCAGTTCTTTGCGAATGCCGAGGTTGATTTTGGCTATATAGTTGCCATACAGCTCTAGGTGCTTCCCAGGGATTCCTGACTTCTTTGCAACATCAGTGATCTCAATCATTCTGTACACCACGAAATGCTTGGTCTGCAGAGCGCTATCGTTATTGATAAACCAAGCTTTAGGCCTCCGAGCGGATGGATGACTATGACTCGGCAAGCTTGCAGACCCAAGAGGTCCAAAAGAACATAAGACGGGCTTTCCTCCTATCGAGTCGGCTGATTATCATGGACAGACTGCCATTGGAAGCACTACCTGACGCATTGCCTGATGCTATTGATGTTGAGAAATACGTAATCTGTACCTACTACGTAAGATTACCACCTTTCATAGACGCCAGAGAAGTCGCATGGGGTGCAGCCGTAGAGCAGAGCACTGGGACATGGACAATTGTGCCAGGAGAGACCACAGCAGTCAGAAAGCGGCATGTTGCCAAAGTCGTTGGGCTGTATGAGGTTCCCCAGTACGAATACAGTCTTCCAAGCGATCTAGATCGCAGACATTACATCATTCAGGTGGCGTTCCCATGGGAGAACTTCGGTCAACAAGTACCAATGCTTCTCTCCACTGTAATAGGGAACATCTCTCTGGGGCCGATTAAGTGTCTAGATATGAGGTTCCCGAAGAGCTGGTTGAAGGGGTTCAAGGGACCCAAGTTTGGTATCAAGGGTCTAAGGAAGTTGATGCGAGTGAAGAAGAGGCCCTTCGTTAACAACATGATCAAGCCGTGCGTTTATACTTCAGCAAAGATGGGAGCGGACCTCTGCTATGAGGCGGCTGTTGGAGGAGCAGACATCATCAAGGATGACGAGCTCCTTGCAAATCCAGACTTCAACACCTTGGAGGAGAGAATACCTCTGTTTATGGAGGCAATAGATCGTGCAGATTCGGAGAAGGGAGAGAAGACCATCTTCACGGTGAACATAACCGACAGTATACCGAAGATGTTCGAGAATGCCGAGAGAGCCATAGAACTCGGCACCAACGGCCTCATGATTAACTTCTTGGCGGTGGGCTATTCTGCATTCCGTCATGTCTGTGAAGACCCGTCCATCAATGTACCAATTCTTGCCCATATGGACGTGACTGGAGCCATCTCATATGCTCCGAACATTGGAATAGCCACAAACATAGTCATTGGCAAACTTCCGAGAATCTGCGGTTCGGACATCACAGTGTTCCCTGCGCCGTACGGGAAAGCGCCTATGCTACGTGAGAGATTCTTGCAGATGGCTCACGACATGGTCATGCCTCTACACCATATTGAGCAGACAGCCCCCATGCCGAGTGGAGGAATAAGCCCTGGACATGTCGACGAAGTCATTGATGACTTGGGCCCTGACATTGTGATAGGAACTGGAGCAGGCATTCATGCGCACCCAGATGGCCCGCGAGCAGGAGCAATTGCATTCAGACAAGCAATAGATGCCAAGATGAGCGGAATCTCATTGAAGAAGGCCTCTCAAGAACATGAAGAGCTGAAGAGAGCCATCGAGTCATGGGGTTCCGGAAGAACTGGCTTTGACCTATAGAATCTCTTGGTTATTTGCCTCGTGTGTTCGGAGGAATTTGTATGGTCGACTTGTCAGAGCCCATTGAGATTGGAGGATTGATGGTTAGGAACCGTTTCGTGATGCCCCCGATGGTACGTAATCTGGCCACAGATGACGGAAAAGTGACCCAAGATCTCATTGAACACTATGCCGCGCGGAGTAGAGGAGGAGTCGGATTAGTCATCGTCGAGGCTGCCGCAGTGGCCTGGGAACACAGTATCATGAAGAGAAATGTGGGAATCCATGACGATAGACTCATCCCGGGACTTGCCAAACTGGCCGAGGGAATCAAGGCCCACGGAGCTCGTGCCTTCATCCAGATAAACCACTCCGGACCTAAATCACATGTTGCCACCAGGTTTGTAGGACCGTCTGATGTCCCAATAATGAAGAACAAGGTTCCTGAGGTCCTATCTGTGAATGAAATCGAGAAGATCCGAGAGATGTTCGTCGATGCAGCGAGAAGGGTAGTGTTAGCTGGGTTTGATGGAGTTGAAGTGCATGGCGCTCATTTCTTCTTGTTGAGCTCTTTTCTCTCCTCTTATACCAACCAGAGAGAAGATGAGTACGGAGGAACGCTGCTCAACAGAACCAAACTAGTCGTTGATACGGTGAGAAGAATCAGAGAAGAGTTTGATGACTTCCCTCTGGCTCTGAGGATTAACGGGATAGAGAATGTGGTCAACGGAATCGATATCGAGGAAGCAATTCAGATATCCAAGATTGCTGAGAAAGCCGGAGTCGATGCTGTGGATGTTTCATGTGTCGTCAATCCCACAAGTCATCCGGGTATACCAGCGAGATTCTCGAAAGAAACGATGCCAGACTTCCTTAGCGAGTATCCTTTCGAGTGCTGCATTCCATGCGCGGCTAGAATCAAGACCAATGTGGATGTCCCCGTCATTGGTGTTGGAATGGTACGCAAAGCAGAATTCGCGAGAAACATTATGAAGAAGGATCTATGCGATCTGCTCGCCGTTGGACGCGGGCTGCTTGCGGATTCAGACTTTGCAGAGAAGGTGCTTGAGGGACGGGATGACGAGATCAAGCCGTGGAGAGACCCCAACGAGCGTTCATGATGGTTGGAAGACTTTAATCGGCCCGAGACCCCGATGAGCAATATGGAATGGTCCAGTTTCCTTCAAGAGGATGTTGTTGAGTGGCTCCTTGAACCCAAGGATCC
>JBHLRV010000074.1:0-6977 GCA_048882205.1 Candidatus Thorarchaeota archaeon
ACCTCCCATACTCGATTGAAAACAACATAGGTGCTGTGGGCATGAATTACATCTGGCTGGACGCTTCTCAGCAGCCTACCTAGTTGTTCCACCAAAACTGACACGGCTTCATCCAAATCCTCGGGCGTGAACAGTCTTTCTACGGCTTCGTGTCTTTCGTCCTCAGGCAATGCGTAGAACTCCCACTTGCGGGCCTCCAACAGATTGCCGGGCAGATGAAAGAGCTTGTAGTGTGGACGAACCACTGTTTCAGGAGAATCACGAGCTGGCGACTGAGTGACTACTAGTGACTCGTGACCTGCTGTAACGAGCTCTGCTGATAGGTAGTGTAGTATAGACTCGTATCCACCAAGACCGGCAGGATTAAGGCTGTCACAGAGATGCAGGATTCTCATTCGAATCTCCTGTCGTCAGTGTCCAAGGCACCTAATCTATCTAGCCCCAAGGGCACTAGAATGAGGCGTTAGAACTTGAATCATCCTGCACTGGTCGACCTACCGGATAGTCTACGAGACCGTGATGTGTTCCATGACAAGACAGGAAGAGTCTACGTCACCCTAGGATACATCCAGCCCAAGGACCGAATTCTCTCGTTCATCAAGTATGTGCCAGACGCAGAAGGCACATGGCAAGCTAATGGTGTGAAATACGCAAGGGTGTTCTGGGGTGGTGGGGTTTCAGCAATAGAAGGTATGGAGATAGTCCGTTCTGACTACCTGGTTGACGACGAACACTTTGGAACAGAGCTCTTGGAAGTTCCGAAGGAAGATGTCGCGAAGTACTTCAGTCCAGAACTCAGACTGAAGGAGATTATCGAGCAAGGCCAGAAGGACAGGCTAGAGGAGGCTGTGGCACATATGGCCACGACACTTCATGAAAGTCTGGAGATTCCTCTAGAGAGGCTCGGAGTCACTGGGAGCATAGTCTGGAAGGCCCATGATCCAAGCTATTCAGACATAAACATGAACATCTATGGGTTCGAAACCGCATGGCATCTCCAAGAAGGGTATGACAAGGTCGCAGAAGTCAATGACCACATGCGTTTGCGTCAGAAGTCGGAGTGGGAGAGGACCATGTCTAGAGTCGTAGAGCGAATCCCAGTGCTGCCGATGGATGACATGAGAAGGCTATTCACTAGGCGCAAGGGCCTCTATTGCGACGACCTGAGCATAGGTGTCATGCCAATTCTCCTTCCCGACGAAGCTCCAATCACACATGGCAGTGAATCATACACAACAGTGACACCAGTGCCTGTCCGCGTCGAAATGGAGATCACAAATGACCAATACGGTCTGTTTCTCCCTGCCCTCTATGAGGGTCAGTCGAAACCCCTCGACATCATCGAAGGCGAGCATGTATCTAGGATAATGGTATATGAAGGCTCATTCAGGGGACTCATCCAGAATGGGGACACCGTGGAGGTATCAGGCATCATTCAAAGAGTTTCGCCTAAGGCCCCCAAAGGCGAAGTCTTCTATCAAATGATGGTCGGTTCGAAGGCAGGGGCCGGTAAAGAGTTCATCCGGCTCATCAGCGAGGATTAGAATTCGACTGCACCTAGAGTCTTGATGACATTATCCTCCCACCCAGAGACGTAGCTTATCGCTATCTGATCATACTCCGTGTTTCTTCGTTCTACATGCTCAAGAACGCCTGAAACCAACACTTCTTCGTCCTTGAACGCCATCATTCGGAATTGTTCGATGTAGTTGAGGACTCTTGACGGTGATGCACTTGTATCGCCATCTAGCACTTCAAGGGTGTCAATCCCGTACTCACTTGGCATGTAATAACCATCATCGTGGTCTGTAACCCTGGCCCTGACAGTGATTCGATCTCCCGGAGTCATTATTGCATCTTCGGCCAAGTTGTCAATCTCTTCAAATCTACGAATGGGCTCAAACTCCACCTTGAGAAATGGCTCACGTGCACCCGGAAGTACTCCATAGATGCCCTTCCGACGATGGTGGGCAATTATCTCCTCCCGGGCTATCGCAGTAAAAGGCGAGGGCTTCTCTAGGAACTGTTTCACCTCGACGATGAACTCATTGGCCAGATATCCATCGGGCTCAGCATACCATTCAAGCAGGTATGGTCGAAGCCTCTCGAACGTCTTCTTCCCAAAAACAGTGATGTCTAGGTCAGAGAATTGTGGGTGGTAGATCCCGGCAAGAAGGCTACCGAATATCCCCAAGTCAGACACTCTGATTGGCGTATTGTCTATGAGATAGTCTATGAGCTCGACCAGCAGGTTTGCCAGGAGGTCATCCGGTGGAGAGGCAAGCATATCTTTCAGACTTCTGTCGCTTCGAAGCTCTTTCTTGATGTCCGGATGTTTCACTCCCACAAGAGTTGTGTCAAGAGGAGGATAATGAACTTGAAATTGTGAATATCTCTCACTCACGAATTCGACGCCTTCAGATCCGTAGAACTTGGAGTAGCCCTTCCTACGTATTCGTCGCTCCAACAGAGTATCAGACTTGAAGATGGACATAGGTACATACTCAGGATCGCAGACATATCCTGCGTTAGGATGCCAGTATCCGTAGACACGGAAGAAAATGCCTGGTTCGGTTAGAATCAGATCACGGTCTCTGAGAGTCTTGGTCTGTTCAGGCATTATCGCAACCCTGTCCGTCGAGATATGCCAATCAAGCCCGATGATAATCTTTCCTTTCAACAACCAGACTCATTAGGAAATACAACCTTATGGTACCCGTGTCGTCCGGAAGGTCGTATGTGAAAACGAAGGCCGGCGATGGCGAGAGGGCTAGAAGAGCCCTTCTGGAGGCCAAACTCCTAGATACAGAGTACAAGATAGTGGACGAATCCCAGGACCTGTATTTTCCACTATCAAGAAGAACGACCAAGGCCAAATTGAAGAAGATTCTTGTCGACATAGACTTTGAAACCGGCAAGAGAGAGTTTGTTTCAGCGAGTGTCGGCCCGAAGACGTTGTCCGACGCCCTTGAAGGACTACTGCCTGACGACCTACACGAGTATCTGCCGAGAGCCTATGATCTGATCGGAGACATTGCTGTACTAGAGATTCCTGATGAGCTTGTTGACTTTGGTGGACAGATTGGTTCAGCCTTTCAGTCGATGCACAAGAACTTCTCAACGGTCCTAGGCAAGAGAGGAGCCATTTCAGGAACGACGAGAGTCCGCCAATATGACCTTCTGGCAGGTCAGCGAAAGACCAAGACTATACACACGGAGTATGGCTGCAAGATTGCAGTTGATGTGGCAAAGGCATACTTCAGTCCGAGGCTACTTGAGGAGCACAATAGAATAGCAGACCTCGTCACCGATGACGAAACAGTAGTTGACATGTTCACAGGTGTAGGCCCGTTTGCACTTCAAATTGCAAGGCGACACAGGGCTAGAGTCTATGCCATTGACGTCAACCCAGATGCCATTGACCTGCTCAGGGAGAGCATGGAGCTCAATCGATTCATTGGAGAGATTGTGCCTATACTTGGAGATGCACATGATTATGTTCAGAGCAGTTTCGATGGTGATGTCGACCGCGTGATAATGAATCATCCAGCCGGCGCTTTTGAGTTTGTCAAGGATGCTTGCAAAGCTCTGAGAGAGGAAGGAGTCATGCACTACTATGATTTTGTCGGCGGGGATGACCCAGAGAGCAGCTTTCAGGAGAAGATTGAGGGCCTTGTGAGAGAAACTGGCAGAGAAGTCGAAACTGTTCAAGTGATACGAAGGGTTCGTGATAGCGCTCCTTATGAATACCAGATGGTTGCAGATCTGGTCATTCGCTGACGAAGAGGAGCTCACACTCAACTACAGCGTCTGAATGTCTTAGCCTCTCTATGAAAGAGCGACTCAGGTCTGAAGCAGACTTGTCAGCCCGAACCATCAACGTTCGTCCGCACACAAAGGAGCTCTTTCGAGCTACCATACTGACCGAGTCCGAGTACGTGAGTCCGGGGTCACCTCGTCCTCTGATCTCCTCTGTCTGATTCCCCACATTCAGCCTCAGAACAATGATTGTCTTCCGGGATGCAGCAAGTGCCTTTGTGGTAGAATCCAGGGTTGCCAATGTCTTTTCTGCTCGAACGGCGATAATACATGTGCCCTTCCGAGTGAGATTGGCTTCCGATGTAATCTCAACAGTAGTCCCATGCTCACCTATGACATTCTCATGACCAGAGGCTCCGAAACGCACTGTGTGCATGGTTCTAGCATTGCGCTCAACGCTTTTATCAATGCATGTCTTCTTCTCGAGTGATTGTAATGCGTGACAGCTCCTTCGAGAAGCAAATCGAGAATCTTGCTCAGAGTCTACGTCGGAGAGGATACCTCAAGAGTGAGAGTGTTGAGCGAGCGTTGAGGACTGTCCCCAGAGAGGAGTTTGTGTTACCAGGGTCCCGAAAACAGGCATATCGAGACTCGCCACTATCTATAGGTCTTGGCCAGACCATCTCGGCCCCCCATATGTGCGTCATAATGTGCGAAGGACTGAGGCTTGAGGAGGGATATACAGTTCTAGAGGTCGGTGCTGGGTCGGGCTACCATGCCGCTCTATGTGCCGAGGTTGTTGCACCAAAGGAGTCGTCCAATCCTGGTCATGTGTATACGATTGAGATAGTCAAAGGGCTGATTGACTTCGCAAGAGAGAATCTCAGAAGGTCCGGTTATGCCGACAGAGTGACCGTCATACATGGAGATGGCGGAAAAGGGCTTCCTGAGCACGCTCCCTTTGACAGAATGCTTGTTGCTGCTGCTGCCCCCGATATACCTCCCCCGTTGGTCGATCAGCTAAAACCAGGCGGAATCCTTCTGATTCCTGTAGGGTCGCGAGGCTTCTATCAAGAGCTGATGCTGGTGGAAAAGGACAAAGACTCCAACGTGACGAAGAGACGTTGGGGCGGTGTGGCCTTTGTACCTTTGACAGGCGAATATGGTCACGGTCGTTGAGCTTGGCTGAACACGTGCAGAGGCATTACAGAGAGCTTTACAGTATCGTTGTCCTTCAGACTGAGTTTGGTTCTCAGATTGAAAGGCGATATGACCTCCAGAATGTCCTTTCCATGATGGGTGCGCTGGGCGATGACCACAGCACCGTCCACCTTTCCATTCACCTTCACACGATAGCAGACAACATCTCCAAATGTCCGTCCTTCGAGAGTGAATCCTGTGACAATTAGAGGTGGAGTCTGTTTCATCCTGTTGATCGCAATCCGTGAGCTCTCGTCGACTATCTTCACGTTGAGCGTGCCAGAGAAGGGCTCGAAACCAAGACCCTTCTTGAATCTTGATGAATACACGTCTACGTAGTATGCACCCTCACCAAGGCCATCTATCACACGCCCTTCTATGACAATCTCCTCCTCACGAGGCGCGAGAGCAAACTCCAGACCTGTCATCACTTCGCTCAGCTGTTTGACGCCCTTCTCTGTCAGCTGGACCAGCATGCCACTTACAGTGTGCGCTCTGGTCACATATCCTTCCTCGGCACAGAATGAGATTCTGCGAGATGCAGTCTGTTGGCTAACACCAAGCATCTCTCCCAGCTTTTGTGTCGTCAGGATAGCTCTGCTATGAATTGCCCCCTCCCTAGCCAGAACGTAGAGTGTGAACCAAACATCAGGTGCTATCATGACATTCTGTTCTCCAAGCTCCACCCATTTATTGATTACCGCTCATACGGTCTTCAAGACCTCTGAGCTCCTTCACGAGCTTCTCCTGTTGTATTGCCGATGTGATGCTTCCCCGTGTCCGTTCAATGATTGATCTTGCAACGTCACACTTCCTTCTGAGGTCTGGTATCAGAGCGTTTGGAAAGTCAAACGTCTGAATCTCATCGAAGATTTCTTCCATGAACCCGAGCAGAGTGACTGCACGATCGACTCTCTCCTGCCTGATTGAATCAAGCACGGCTCTCCTAAGCTCTCCCACTGTGTCTGCGAGACCAGTCAGATACGCTCTGGCAGGAATATCATATTGCTGAGGAGGCGTGAAGACACCATCCTTCAGCAGTGACAGTAGGTTCGAGGCCTCAGCCAACTCCTGAAAAGCAACATTAAGACTCCTTGAACGGGACATGAACCCGCTGGCCTTCATCTCGGTCAGAGCACTCTGAATGATATCTCGAGCCTCCGACAGCAGCTGAGCGGCCATCTCAAAGTTACCTCTATGTGTTTCCTTTATCGACTCACTGCACCGTCTCACTGCTGACCTTGATAGCGGGAGTGTCTTCTCGCGGACAATATCATCAGACTCGATCTCGGTTCTCAGAGGTTCAAGTATCTCAGATAGCTTCATGGCTGTCGCCATCACCTCGTCTACTGTATCTTCTTTATTACTTTGCTACGTGACAGAAGTACGACTCTGCTTTCGATTTGCTCGTCTTGAACGTAGTAGCCTGTTAGAGCAGACAGCTTCTCGGAGAAAGCACGAATGTCCCGGTGTGAGGGTGCACTCGATTGACTCAACCGACCCCGAGATGCCCCAAGGTGCATGTAGCCCTTTACCTCAATGAAGTCTGGTTCACCCTTCAGAATCATTCTCGCATAAGAGCGCGGCTCATGCATGTTTTGACCTGCAACCAATGTAAGGCGGTTCACCCGACGACAGGAGAGTGACTTGAGCAGCCCTTGTGACTCGTTGAGTCGGTTCCATCCGTCACGAATATTCGGCCTGCAAAGTGTGACGTAGGTTTTCTCATCTGGCGCGGCCAGTGTGATGTAGAGCTGCGTCGGGAGCGACACTTCAGATAGAACATCTGGTTGTGTTCCATTGGTCACCAGAAAGGTCGTCATTCCCCGTTTCATTCCTTCATCAATCAGCTCACTCAGGAAAGGGTATAGCGTCGGTTCGCCTGCTAGGGAGATTGCCAAGTGTCTTGGCTCTCTAGCCTCGTTATACTTCTCCGCTTGTACCTCAGCTCCGGCCTCAGGGTTGTATCCCCCCAGAGAACGCAGATTGGCCATCATAGTTTCATCAAGCAGATCAGA
>JBHLRV010000075.1:0-2068 GCA_048882205.1 Candidatus Thorarchaeota archaeon
GGTCTATGAATCGGAAAGGCCTGAGATTATCCTCAAGGCACTTGGATATAGAACCGTCGGCCCAAATGATGCGATATGCTTGAGGAGTGACGCCTCGTGGAACGTCCCTGAACCAGAATTCACGCTTGTGTATGCTGAAAGGGAGATAGTTGGTTACATGATAGGAAACGACGTCAGTTCGAGAGACATCGAAGGTGCGAATCCGCTATATCTACCACAAGCCAAGATTTTCCAGAACTCGTGTGCTATCGGTCCGTACCTTGTCACACCTGAAGATATCAAAGACCCAAAGAAGGTGGGCATCAGCCTGAAGATCCACAGAGATGGTGCCGTGGCGTATTCTGGTGAAACAAACACCTCCAACATGAAGCGGAGCTTCAACGAACTCAGTGAACATCTGTTCAGAGACAATCCCGTTCCCAGAGGTTCGATTTTGCTCACAGGAGTCGGAGTCGTTCCTCCCGATGACTTCACGCTCCTCAATGGAGACTTGGTCGAGATAACAATGGACGGAATGGGGACCATGAGGAATCATGTCAAACAACTCTAGTCATTTCTCGGATTCGGATGTGGCCCAATTCCACCTCTGGTAAAAGTGAAATACCGGTACTCATGACGTAGAGCGATTGTAATGTCAGAAAGGGAGTTTGAAACAGACAAGAAGTTGCAGCGGATTCGAACAGATACAATGCAGTTCGAGGAGGAGTTGCGACAGGTTGAATCTCAACTTCGAGGCATTGAGCCTCGTCTTGACGCAGAGATTGAGAGATTCAAGTCGGTAGCAAGGGCGAGAAGAGACGAGTATGAAGCGATCAGACAGAAAGCAAAAGCAGCCGAGAACGTGTGGAAGAATGCTGACAGAGACTATGAGTTTGCCAAGAAACAGAAGCAGAAGCAGATATCCGATATGAAGAAGAGAGCAGACGGACTGAGGAAGAGGCTAAAGGATGCCGCAAGGGCACGCGAGAAGAGGGTGCAAGAGCTTGAGCGTGAAACACAGAAACAAATGGACAAGGCGAGGCGGGCAGAGGAGGAGAAACGACGGGAGCTGGGCATGGGCTAACTAGGTGAAGACTTCTCTGGATAGAGGGATATACATGAACGCGTATTTCACGATAGTCTTGATTTCTATAGTCTTGTTCTTCGTTGTTTGGGGTCTGGGTTGGCTTCTGGAACGCCTCTCTCAGACACTCCTTAGCACCACAAGGAATCCGGGTTCAAGATCATGGTACCTGCTGGTTGGACCTGGTGTAGCGCTCCATGAGTCATCACATGCTCTGGGTTGCGTATTCACACGAACCAAGGTTGTAGAATTCAAGCCAATCAATGTGACCGTACAGGATGACAGAGTGGTTCTAGGATACGTGCGCTACCTCAATCCGGAAAGCACTATCAAGAGAGCCATAATCAACCTTGCACCGGTAGCGGTTTCGTTGGTGCTCCTGATCTTCTTTGCGTTGGGTGCTACGTATCTTGTACCCGAATCGCCAGGCATCGGTGGAGAGGCACTGAATCTACTGCAAGACTTGATTGACATGAAGTCGAACCCGACGATTCTTGCTGACTCGATTTATCCGCTTACACAGATTGGGAGTTTTGTCTACCTGTTCCTTCACACCTTCGCAGGACTTACCGTGATCAGCCCGGTCTTCTGGATCGTTGCGTTTCTCGCTATGACCATTATGTTCAGTAATGCACCGTCTGAGGTGGACATCAGGAATGCAGTTGGGGGTCTCAAGTACATTATCCTGTTTGACTTGATTTGGCTGGTGGTGGCCTACTTCGTGCCCGAAGCGGGCTGGCTGCTTCCAGGACTCTTCGAACTGATTGCAGTCATGTTTGCACTTGCATTGGCTTTTGCGGCTGTTGCTTACGGATTCTTCATTCTTGTGGCAGCCATGGCAAGGATTAGGGCACCGTTTCAGCTGATACCTATTCTGGCATGTCTTCTTGCTGGCATAGCCCTTTGGTATCTCTCAATAGGTACCGCTGCTTTTCAAACAGTGGCTGCTCTCGCCATTTTCATCGTTCTGACACTGCCAATCCTGGCAACAGGGAGTCTAAGGGC
>JBHLRV010000075.1:2078-6969 GCA_048882205.1 Candidatus Thorarchaeota archaeon
GCAAGAGGGTAATACCTGCCCTCTTATTCTGTTTCAGTCGATAATACTCGGGTATTGAGTATGGCAAATATACACATTGTTCGTCGTCCATCATTGATCAGCCCTCGGCACCTCTTGCGCTACGTGTTCACCACCGAGATGCAGGTGGAACAGGCGGCAAAGATCCTGAACCAGATAGTGGAGTCAAATGGAATAGTTCCAGACAGCGACTGGAGAAGATTTGTCATGTCAAGTCGTGGTCTCTACGTCAAGGTAATGAGGAAGCTGCGTGATGTGGGCCTTGTGGAGAAGCGGATGGGCGAGTTCAGACTAGCAAACGATTTCTCGAACTCTCTGGGCAAGATGGCTGAGTACTGGACTCAAATTGTGAGTTCTTATCAGGGTGGAGACAAAGCAATAGCTTTCTAGTATCTGGATATCAGTCTAGCTTGACCTCTCCTTCCTTGAGTTTGAGGTCACGTAGTGTCGAAACTGCCTTGTCACCCTTCAGCTTCAGGACGCCAAGCTTGTCAAGCTGTCTGACCCATTTTGTCACTAGACCAACCGGCTGTCCTATAGACTTGGCAAGTTCTGTCAGTGTGACAGAGCCAATCTCATCCACCATCACGAGCACTTTCATATTCGATTCCGTATTCATGACCTGGATGTAGCGCTTGGTTCTCTCATCAGCGAGGTCTCTCTGCTCGAGGGCAAAATCTCTCTCCTTCTCCATGAGCCTGGTTGCCTTTTCGAACGCTTCTTTCTGCA
Source organism: Candidatus Thorarchaeota archaeon (assembly GCA_048882205.1). GTDB lineage: Archaea > Asgardarchaeota > Thorarchaeia > Thorarchaeales > Thorarchaeaceae > SMTZ1-83. The sequence continues at coordinate 2,826 of JBHLRV010000075.1, forward strand.
TCTCTAGCATTGGTATCTTTTCTTCAGCTGTCTTGAGTTCTCCCTCTAAGTCATAAACGCGCTGCTCTAGGTCCTTTATGCCCTTGATTTTGTCCTGTATCGAAACCAGTTCATCCCCGCGAGCTTGACTTTCTTTCTCAGCGGCATCCTTTCCTGCCTCAAGACTCTTGGTTAGACGTTCGAGCTCCTTGATCTGCGCGACACTCTTGTCTGCCTCAGCTCTCTTCTCTTCAACTGTCTGCTCAAGTAGTGATATCTTGGACTCAAGTGCCTTGTACTCGGCATCAGTCTTGGTGCTGGTTGTCTTTGCCGCAGTCGCTTCTGCTTTGTAGACCTCCACTTCACTCTGGGCCTCGCCAATCTTCATTGTGAGCTCTTCCACCTCACCATGGGCTGATGCGAGCTCCTTGCCAGTCGTTTCAATGATTGAGTCCTTTTTCGCAATGTCCTGTCTGAGTGCCTCAACCTTCTCATCATACTCGGCAAGCTTTAGCTTAAGCTCCTCTGTGATAGTATCAGTTGTCTTGGCTGCATCTAGTTGGGACTGAAGCGTCCTTAGTTCTAGCTCCAGCTTCGCTATCTCTGCGTTCTTCGCCTCTAGTCCCTCCTGGAGGGACACGCCATCTTCTTCGAGACTGGTCATGAACGACCTAACAATATCCTGTTGTTCAACAATCGTTGTCCTGAGATCCAGCTCCGACTCCCTTACCCGTTGTGCAAACTCCTTGAAGCGCTCCTGAGTCTGTTCGACGATTCTATCTACCAAATCTCTTTCCAGCGCTGCGAACTCGTTGTCGACAATGTCGACAAAAGTGGATTCGATGAATGTCTTGAAGAACTTCATCCGAAGCCGCTCTACCATCTCTTCTGAAATACGGGACTTGAGTTCCACTACCTTGCCCCTGAAAGTGAGCAGCTGAGCGGCAAAGACGCCAACAACACCTCTTTGAAGCGAAGATATGTCGGACCGCAATGTTTCTAGCTTCTTGAGAAGGGCATCGAAACCTGCCACCGCTTCCTCGTCGTCTAAGGGACTCTCACGACCCTCCGGGATCTCCATTCCTTCTACGAACTCGAGAGCAACAGCTGCTGCCGACAGCAAATCGTCACTCGAGTCCACAGGCATCATCAGTGGTTCAGACTCGTCCAGGCCTTGAGCCATGCTCTGGACTTCCAAATCATCAAGGGCCGCTTTTCGAAGTGACTTTTGGAGCTCTTCCTTCTCTTCATCAGTCAGTTTATCTTCAGGTGACATGTCAAATCCCTCAGTAGCCGACCAAGATGAACTGAACAACCCGCTAGTTCATAAGGTTTGTGAGACTGTAGGTAGAGAAGTGCGGATTCCCGCCATAGTAGGCGCCTATAGGCCCCTGAGAAATGAAAGGTCTTATGAGAAGCTCCTTGTCAATAGCCCTGACAATGCCACTAGAAGAGTCTCTTCTCAAGGGGAAGACCGTCGCCGTGATTGGCTTCAATGCAAGACCTCTTGCATGCTCAGCTAAAAGAGCCGGAGCAGAAGTGATAGTATCTGACTACTGGGGAGACGAGGATTTAGCTGAGTGCTCTTCTAGATGGAAAGCCGTCTTGGCGCCTCAGCGTGGGCAAAGACAAAGAAGGCCGCTTGAAGAACCTCCTCATGAGATCCTTGTAAGGAATTTGCTCGAGAGTATCCAGGGTAGGCAAGTCAACTTTCTTTTCGTAGGAAGTGGCTTCGACGACAATACGAGTTCGCTGCGGTTGTTGGAGAGCGAGGTTCCAATTGCTGGCAACTCTAGTGGTCTAATGTCGACATCTCGAAACTTTGAAACTCTCTCCAGTTATGCCGACGAGTTGAATCTAGGATTTCCCACCAGATTGACGGCAAAGAGTGTGGCTGAGGCACTTGATCTGTGTGAAGAGATTGGCTATCCTTGCGTGATACGACCTCCTAGATCAGGTGGCGGCAGGGGTATCACTTTGGTTTCTAACCCCGTCCAAGCCGAATCAGCATCGTGGAAGCTGGAGTTTGATGAAACTGTGGAAGAGATTGTTGTCCAGGAGTACATTCAAGGAATAGATGCTAGTTGCAGCGTTCTCTCGACAGGCGATGATGCGAAAGCTGTGTCAGTTCAAGGGCAGTTGATTGGAATACCGTCTGCCGGTCGTAATAACGACTTCGTCTACTCAGGCAACTACATACCTCTTGAGGTGAACGGAGTCGCGAAGACCCGCATGGAGCTAGCATCAGAGAGCATTTGTGAAAGCTTCAAGCTTGTTGGCTCAAATGGTATCGATTTCGTAGTAGACAAGAATGGCTACGTTTGGCTAATGGAGGTCAATCCTCGGTTTCAAGGCACCTTGGAAATGCTAGAACACTCAGGCAATGTTTCTATGACCGAACTTCACACATCAGCATGCCTTGGCTCTCTACCATCTCAATGGCCCTCGTATGTACCCGCGGTAAGACTTGTTGTATTCGCAAGGAGAACTGGTCTGATTCCTGATCTCTCCAAGTATCCAAGTGCAGTTGATAGGACTCCGGAGGGTGTGCTTATGAAACGAGGAGACCCAGTCTGCTCCTTGGTACTCAAAAGAGAGTCTCTACAATCATGCTACCTAGAAGCCATGTCAGCCGCCACTTCAATTCAGAATGGTATCACACCAATCTAGTGTGGTCTTGGCATGTTCTATGCCAAAATGGTCCACAATGTTAGTGCTGTGTCGTGCGTAGAGAGTCGGCAAATGTATATGAGTCCAAATGCACATCAGATGCAGCTGTTGAGGAGCCGAATTTCATGAGGGTTTGCTCGAAATGTAACAAGGCGAATCTGCCAACTCGGAAGTACTGTATTCGATGTGGCTCGGCACTTGTTACCCCGCCGAAAAGAGTCCGTGCTGAAACGCCACCAGCGGCAGAAGTCCCTGAGGTCGGGAAAGTGACAACGGAGGCATCACTTGCGAGAGAGGCCGAAGCAGCGGGGGTGACAACCGATGATCGCTGGGTTCGCCCAAGCGAAGTTGCGAAGAATCGAGTTCGTGCTGTCGCAAAAGCCAAGCACAAGACCGAACTTGAGAAGGCACAGGAGGCATTTGCCAGAGCGGAGGAAGTCGGAATCGAAGAAGAGGGAACTGGAGTAGTAGAAACTCGAATGCTCCGGGCCAGCGAGGTCAGAGAGCTCCTTGAAACATCGGCCGAGCTGGATTCAGAAGTGTCATCGTCAGAGGTTCCCACGCCTAGTATGATGGAAGGTTCAGAGCCCCTTCCTCCAGAGGCAGCTGAGCTGATGAAGCCTGCAGTGACCAAACCAGAAGAAGTTGAAGAGCAGATTCTCGGAGCCAAATCAGCATTTGTGGCACCAAAAGACGAAGAACCGTCACTAGTTCCAGAACCTCCATCAGAAACTGGCTTCTCTCCGAGTATCTCAGACGATTTCACATCTGCAAAGTACGAGCAGGAAGACATTCCAGAAGTACAGGCTGAAACGGTGTCATCCGCTCCACCTGCAGCGAAGGTACCAGCAGCCACTCATGAGCATGCAGTTGACAGTGTGACAATCTGCCAGAAGTGCGGAGAGGCCACGAGCGTCGATATGTTCGAATACCCACCCGAAGTCTATAGCGCCATGGGAGCCGCTCGGTTGAAGCAGGCCAGATTCATGGTTGTACAAGGGAAATCCCAAGAGGCGGCAATGGTTCTTAGGATAGCTATAGGAATGTTCCTCAAGGCAAACGACGAAACTGGTCTTGCAGAAACGAAGCGTCTAGTAGATTCACTCGCGAAAGGCTAGCTAGGCTCTCAGCCAGATATCCATGAACTTGTTCCTCTCCTCAGGAAATCTCGAAGGGTCTTTACACATCATCAGGAATCTTCCAGAATACGAGCGTTGCTTTAGATCTCCGAGAATCGGCTCGAAGTCTATTGAGCCTCCTCCAATTCCGAGATGCTCATCGTACCTTCTGGCAATCACAAGCATCTCCTCTCTCGATACAACTCTCTCGTTGCGCAATTGGCGGACTTCCTCAACCATATTCATTCCTTTGTTGTCGTGAATGTTTGCCATCTTGATCCTGCCATAGAAAGACTGGACTATTCCAGGGGCTCGATTCCTGAGCGCCATAATCTGAACGTGGCCTACGTCAAGGGATATGTCAATCAATGGACATC
>JBHLRV010000076.1:0-6928 GCA_048882205.1 Candidatus Thorarchaeota archaeon
GCTCCTTGGCCATGATAGGAGTCATCACATTCCCTCCAGAACCTGTATCGATTGCAAAATCAAAAGGACCCTGACCATTGATGTGAACCGGAACTCCCACGAGATGTGAATCGTGAAGGTATCTGAATTCCATCCAGTCTATCTTGTCCTCTGATCGTCTACCATTGCTGTCCTCAAGACGAAAGACCATTCCTTCATAGTCCAAGGACATTCGATAATGTTTGAGCATCGAATGGCCAATGATTCCATCGAGACCTGAACAGGCAGTAGCCTCGAAATCCATGACAATGACACCTTCATCTTCGAAAGTTTCAGTGCCAATCCTGAAAGAATCGACCTTGGCACTCTTGATACTAACGAGTCCTCCAATGGCGGCTGCCTTAGCATCCTTCATGTCGATCATCTTCAAGCCTAGATTCTCTGCAACTCTTGTGGTCAGAGCTGTGTACCCACCTCCTGTGTCTAGATGAAACTCAAAGGGTCCCTCTCCATTGATATAGACCGGTATTAGGGGATGTCCACTTGCCGGGTCTATGTTGAACTTCATTTCCATGTTGATCACTCCATTTTCTCGCCAGCTCATACCGTTCCGAGAACGTCGATCTGTAACCTATATCATATGTGAGATACGTAACCTATGTCATGTGTGAGATATATCAAGTTTATTGTGTGCGCAGGCTGCAAACCCCCCGCGCCTACAAGACTTGGAACCCCAGAGGGCGCTGCTTTGAAGAAGGTGTTGGATAGCACTGAGAAAAAGGACGATCGACGCTGTGGGGCCGCTGCACCCATTGCTTCTGCCGCGAATGGTACGACAATGTTTAAGAGAAATACAGGCCCGCAGAGACCCAAGCTGGGGTAGCCAAGCCTGGTATGGCGCTGGATTGCTAATCCAGTGTGCTATGCACTCGCGAGTTCAAATCTCGCCCCCAGCGCCATCTGTCCGGACTACAATTCTGCTATGGTCCAGTCTTCGAGGACTGGTAGAGCTTTCGTGCGTAGAAGATTTGGCCTATGTGCAGGGCTGAATGTTCGATGACATGCAGAATCGCCCAATGGACTGTGGTTTCCTTGTCGCGTCTAGCTCGGTCAGACCAATATCTCCTAGAGTCTTCTAGATTGAAATCGAAGAGTTTCTCCAAGACTAAATCAGTTATGTTTCTTATCTTTCGAATCTCTTCCAAGAGTTCATTGGTGCTGAATTGGACATGATTGAACTCTCTTTCTCTCTGACGGCCCACTCTCATTCCGCCAACGACCTCATGAATCCAGTACGATTCTGCCCCTGCTATATGTACGACTAGGTTCCCAATTGAGTTGCTGTTTGGTGAAGGACGCCAGTTCAAAGTTGCATCATCTATGTCCTTCAGAGCTATGTCTAGCTGACCGTATACCGCTTCCTTTAGGAATTCAGCAAGCTGTACGATCTTAACTCTCGTTTCGGTCTTCTTAGCAGACTGTCCTTTCATTCTTGACACCACATGCCAGACATAATTGACGATATGTCGTTTGCTTTTGTGCCTGGTTTCAAAAGAGAATGAAAAAGATGTGGGCGAGAGTCCTCTTTTGAGGTTTCTCTCGCCCGTGTTCTACTCTAGGCTGGCACTTCGAGCAGAACGTCTGAGTACTCGGTTTCTTCTCTAGCAACTTCTTCTTGTACCGAGTCATTCAGCATGATGTCCAGTCGGGTATGAAGCTTCCTTCTGGCCACAACAGCGACGCCTAGTAGAGACACTAAAAAGAGTCCAACAGCCGCGCCGAGTACAGGCGGAACTGTAGAGCCTGCTGTTTCTGCCCAGATTCCACCAATCGCCATCCCAACTACCTGAACAGCTGTGAAGACTACATTGAGGAGAGCAAAGACTCTACCTCTGAAATTGTCTACCACAAGCTCCTGCATCAGGACCCCCAGGGGAATGTTCAGCATCACGTCAACTGAACCGATGAGGGCCCACCACATCAGGACACTGAGAAACCCATCAGCTGCTGCTAGGCCCAGGACTGCAACTCCTGCAACAAGGCCTGCCAATGCTACTATGTAGAGAGGTTTGGGCAGTCGCCTCCTCTTGCCCATTACCAGAGCCACGATTGTCCCGGTTGCCGCACCTGCACTCAGGACTATTCCAAACTGTATCTCGGTGATTCCAAGATGCCCCTCCAGATGCGGAATGAGAAGGGCATTTAGAATGCCTGAAGATGATGCCAATAGTATTGCAAAGACAAACAGGTAGAGGAGGATTACATTTCCAGCCACATATCTAGCGCCTTGGACAACCTGTGATCTCACGGATTCCTTGCTCTCCACTGTGTCCTTTGGCACTAGTGATGTCTTGATGCCTCTAAGTGCAACAGCTGAGAGGATGAAAGTGACGGAGTTGATTGCGAAGGCTAGGAAGTAGTCGGGAGCAAGCAGAGCTACGAGCACGCCGCCGAGAGGAGGAATAGTCAGCTGCACCATCTGGAAGGTCATCTGTGAGAGCGAGTTGGCCGTCACAAGCTCATCCGACTGAACAAGATTAGGAATAGATGCATTTCTGGTCGGAAAGAACCATGCATTGGCAACTGCATATAGAAACGTAAGTATGTAGACCCATTCAATCGGTGCTAGTACCGAAGGTAGCAATGGCGCAAGGGGAATGAGGAGTATCAGGACAGCGCGTGTGACGTCTGACGCAATCATTATGGTCTTTCTGTTCCATCGATCTATGTAGACTCCAATGAAACCGGCGAATATCACGACTGGTGCGGTCTGTGCCATTGCCAGAACAGCCATTGCCAGAGCTGATCCTGTCAGGTCGTAGGCATAGAAAAGCAGTGCTAGCGAGCTGATGGCATAACCGACGTTTGAAATAAGCTGCCCAAACCAGAGTCGGGAGAAGTCCCGGTTCCTCAGGATGCTTCTGAAGGTGCTGCTCTCGGTCTGGGCTTCAGACGATTCAGTAACAGTAGTCAACTTCACTACCTCGAGATTTAGACATTGGCGATAGGTGGAGTGGCGACTCGTGCCAAGGAGGTGTTCTTCTCAGGTGCCTCTACGGACTTGGCGGCCAAATGATCACCTTACTGAAGTCACAAAGGCGTGATTGACCTGCATTGTTCTGAAGACCTCGACGGTCTTCCTGTTCTTCTTCTCGGATGAAACTAGGGATTTAATTGCTAGAGCCATGATGTTTCACAACAATCACCGCTCAGAATCAGTATATATAGCGGAGCCACAAAAGAGGGTCACAGAATAGAGTCACAATTTGTGACTATCAATGGCATTCTGAAAAGATATCCGCGAACAGTTTTACTAGAAATCTCAGATCTACTCTATATAGAGACGAGTCTTGCAGAAGGGGCAGAGCACCACCTTTTCATCTACGGGAACGGCATTAGAGAGTTCAAAGGACAGCCCGCAGTCAGGACAGCGATACATCTCTATTCCGCCTACATGTTCTGCAGGAAGAGCATGAGAACGCATTGTGGCAAGGATCTTGTCATCTTCAGTCACATCTGTCGGAGCAATTGGGCGCCCCTGAGCCCACCTGTAGGCTGCATAGAGAAGAAACACAACTATCGGCACTAGGAAGACTATGTAGGTCAGATAGACATCTGGAGGTGCTGTGAGTATGGAGCCAAAGACCGTTATCGAGCCTAGAATCAGAAGCAGTACAAAGAATGCCCAGCGTGCAGGGCTTGTCCTGGGTTCCTCCTGCTCGCCATAGTAATCGTAGGTGTCGTCTTCAATCATTGTAGAGCCTGTGTGTGGTTCTCTTGATACGGGATAAACCCTTCGTACTGTATTGTCAGAAGTGAAACAAAAAGAGAAACGAACACGGGCCTTACGGCCCGGTTCTTGTTATAGACAATCGAAACTACTTGACCTTGGCAGCCTTTAGGTTGGTCACGACGCCGACTGCAACGGTCATGCCCATGTCACGCACTGCAAACCTGCCGAGCTGAGGGAACTGCTTGTAGGTTTCAATGCACATCGGCTTGAGAGGTACAAGAGTGGCAACCATTGATTCGCCCTTCTTGACGAAGTCCGGGTTTTCCTCTATGACCTGTCCACTGCGTTGGTCGATCTTCTGAAGGATTTTCTCGAACCTGCAGGCGACCTGAGCGGTATGTGCGTGAATCACCGGGGTGTAACCCACAGTGATAGCGGTCGGATGTTGAATGACCATGATCTGGCCAGTATACTCTGCTGCGACCGTTGGCGGTTTGTCCTTTAGACCAGCGACGTCACCGCGACCGAGATCCTTCCTCTCGATACCACGGACGTTGAAGCCAATGTTGTCACCAGGAACGGCCTCTTTCAGCTGCTCATGATGCATCTCAATTGTCTTGACCTCACCAGTCTTGTTCGGAGGCATGAAGGTGATTGTGTCACCGGGCTTCATGACACCGGTTTCAACACGACCGACTGGTACAGTACCAACACCCTTGATTGAGTAGACGTCGTTGATTGGCAAACGCAAAGGCTTGTCGACTGGCTTGGGTGGGAGTGTCACTTGGTCTAGGGCCTCAAGCAGAGAGGGGCCCTTGTACCATGGAGTAAGGTCCGGTGAAAGCTCCTTCAGGTTGCAAGCATCGCCGATAGCGGCGGTCGGGATGAATGGGATGTTGTCGAGCTTGAATCCTATGCTCTTCAGGAACCCTCCAACCTCTTCCTTCACCTCATTGTACCTGTCTTCTTTGTACTTGACAGTGTCATCGTCCATCTTGTTCACACAGACAATAAGAGACGGTACACCGAGAGTCATGGCAAGATATGCGTGCTCCTTTGTCTGGCCTCCGGGGCCAACACCAGCCTCAAATTCACCACGCTTGGCTGAAACGACAAGTAGACCAACATCAGCCTGAGATGCCCCTGTAATCATGTTCTTGATGAAGTCCTTGTGTCCAGGTGCATCGATAATGGTGTAGTAGTATTTGTCAGTGAGGAACTTGAAGAAGGCGATGTCTATGGTGAGACCTCGCTCACGCTCCTCTTTCAAGCGGTCTAAGGCAAAAGCCCATGCCCAACTCGGACGGCCCAGCTTTTCTGCTTCGGCCTTGTGCTGCTGGAACGTCCGTTCATCGACCGCACCAGTCTCGTACAGCAGCCTACCGGTCATAGTAGACTTGCCGTGATCTACGTGGCCAATGACCACGAGATTCAGATGTTCCTTTTCTTTCGACAAGGCATTGATTCTCCTTATTGAAGTGTTAGTCGGTCCCCTAGGGTCGGGAACCTGCTGGCTGTCACCTCGCGCGATGCTTTTAATGGTTTCGACAAGGCGGCTTGACCAAGAGGTAAAAGACCCTTGGTGGAGCTGCAGTTTTGTCCTCAGTCTGTTTCGGACTCCCAGTCTGCCTCGGCGATAGGTGATGTAGAACGTAGGGCATCGCAGGCAGACTTCATATGCTTTGTCAGAGATAGTGTGTACAAGAATGACAAGTCAATCTGACAAGGCCCTCACTGTTGTCATCCTTCTGTCGGGACCGGTGGTGGCCTATATCATTTGGCTGGCCATCGGTACATACTTCACTGAGGGTCTTGTACCGTACGTCTTCGTTTCCGCAGTGATGATACTCATGTTTGCTCTGTGGGCTTGGAAGGGGAGACCGCCTTGGCCCTATGCTCCATGATAGTCTTCTTCTCAGAGTGATTTTGACACTTTCATTTGGCTACGAAAGAGATTGAATTTCAGTCGACCACCAGAGGACACTTCGGAAATTGTTTTTAGCTCAATCCGGATAATCAATGAAAAAGAAGAAGGAAACTCCCTGGATGAGAGTGATGACTCTCGTATCCAGAGAGTATTTCATGGTTCTATGACCTGCGCTTTACTACGATTATGCCGACAACTCCAATTGCCACGACAGCGATAACAGGCACAAACCTGCTCGCGAGTAGATCGCCTATTCCAAGAATGCCGCCAATGTCTAGCAAGAGGTTCTCAAATCCGACCTTGGGGTCATGGATAATCACATCGCCTCGAACGTAGTTCAGATAGATCTTCTGCTGAATAGGACTGACCTCGACAATGCTTGCATTGACGGGGTATGTGATGCCATCGATTTCTACAGACTCCTTCCATGAGAAGAACCCTGTGACCTCGTCCATGATTACGTCAACTGCAGCCTCCTCGGTGGCTCTCCCATCCTCCTCATCCTCCGTGATGTCGTCAAAGGATGTTTCCATGGATGCCTCGAGCTTGACCTGAAGTGCTAACTGAGAGTCGTTCTCTAGGTAGTCAAAACCTTGAATGATGACGTCAATCTTCACCTGCGTGGGCGCGATGACAGTCCCGTTAATGTCTGCAAACTCACCCATTGCATAGACGAGGGCGCTGAATATGCCATCAGTCGTTGTGACCTCGAAGATGTGAATCTCTCCATCAGGAGCATTCTCGACACTGTAGACAATTGGATTGAAGCTTGCAAGCTCCAGAGTCTGGACCTCAGTATCGATTCCCTTGTCATAGAGTCCATTTCCGTTATCGTCAATGTACTCAACGATTTCCTCGAACTCCACCTCAAACTCGCGCTCGGTTTCTGAGGTTGAGTCTTCAGTTTCGAATCCGACCTCAAACTCGACACCATCAAGACTTGTGCTGACCTCAATCTTGAAGGAGTCTTCAACTCCTCCAGACTCAAGCTCCGACTCAATCTCTGCATATGTCGCATTCGTAATGACCTGTACTTGGCGTCTGTTACGAGTTTCATCGTCATCACTTACGCCATCATTATCTTGGTCGTCATCGAACTGACCGGTTTCAGTTGCTGTTTTTTCCTCGTCAACACTCTGTGCATTCACAGAAGCTACTGACGACACGAACAGAAACAGTACCATTAGTAGCAGTGCTTTTTCGATAAGGTGACGCTTTCTCATCTAGTTCACCAAGATGCCCTTTGATTTAGTATATATATCGACCATTATGCACTATTGTGAAGTGAG
>JBHLRV010000077.1:0-6914 GCA_048882205.1 Candidatus Thorarchaeota archaeon
AAGCTTTATGATGCTTCAAAACGATTCAGAAGCCGGAATAGCAATCTGCGGCAACGTCCCTAAACTAGAATGAGAACAAAGGCGCTCGACTGTGCTACTTCTCGGCACGACTCGGAAGAACAACTTTGACCTTTGACAGATCATAGGACTGCTCGGCACGATCCCTCCACTTCGTTCTGTGGAGGTATGCTCTTGTATAGAGTCTCGTGCACTTCATCCTGCGTCCCGTCTGGGACGTTGTCTACGTAATACATATTCTCATCGGTTCCAAACGGTAACCTTTCATCTTTGGCGCCAATCCTTGTACGCCCGACGCTTAGCAATTCAACATCCTGAAATACCCAGAGAGACTCTCTCTACGTGAAGCGAGTTGGTATGGCAACCATCCTGATGCGGCTAGCAGAAGAACGAGCAACCAGACAATATGACAGATGGATCTCTCTGCTGACATTGGGTCAAGACAAAGTACTCAGAAACTACATTGTCAACGAGATTCTACCAAGAAGAGGATCAGTTCTCGACCTTGGGTGCGGGACTGGCAAGTTGCTGATAGAGGCCGGCAGACGAGGTCTTCGTGGTGTCGGCATTGACATCAACGAGAGGATGCTTCACATAGCAAGAGAGAGATCTGGTAGACACAATCTTGGGCGACGGCTCGACTTCCGCTTAGGCGATGTGATGGCACTCGAATTTGACAGTGACTCCTTTGATCTAGTCGTTAGCTCATTCGTGATCAGCGAACTACAGACAGGGGAAGTAAGACGACTCCTGTCTGAGTCAGCGAGAGTTGCAGTTCCTGGGGGAAGAGTCGTCATCGGCTCTGAGGGATTGCCTAAGGGAAGAATCATCGGTCGACTATTCTCACTGATACGCCGGCTCAGCTATGTAATCGCATCACGATTCAGCCAAATCAAATCGCATCCAGTTCATGAGATTGCCCTAGCGATGAGTATGGTGGGCCTTGACCCAAAGTACCGAGTACAATTCCTTGGAGGAATGTTGGAGCTCTACGTCGCGGAGGTGCGGAAATGAAGAAGGGATGGAGATACTACGCATGTCTGTTGGGGGGCCAGATGATGTGGCCGAGGCTAGCAATGAAGCATAGGAAAGGGCTCTTCTCTTTCAATGGTGCAGATTCCAATTCGCCGGTGCTTGTCACGACTGACTACTACCTGACATCCTACAGAGTCCAAGAGGCAATTGAGGAACAGAAACTAGACTGTCACCTCCTTGTTGTCGATGGTCATGGGATCAACGTATGGTGTGGAAGCAGAGGTGGACATGTGGACACTAAAGCGGTACTCAATGCAATCGAGCAGACAGACTTGGCGGCCAAGGTTTCGCATCGAAATCTTATACTACCACAGCTGATTGCAAGTTCCGTTTCAAAGACCGTCTTGGCCGACAATGGCTGGAAGGCTGTATTTGGGCCTGTGGAAATACATGACGTGGGAGAATTCATCGAGAATGACCTGTACAAGACTCCAGAACAGAGCAGAGTCGGTTTCGACTTCCAGAGCAGAATGGAGAACAACTTGTCTCATATCGTCTTTGAAACTGTAATGTTCCTTGCAATGACCCCTATCTTCTGGCTGCTCAGCAATCTCGGTGGGCCTTTCTTGTCATGGTTCAACTTCTGGTGGAGCAACCTTCTGTACATTGTGATAGGAGCTTGGGTGCTTGGAACCTTCTTGGCAATGACAGATCCCTTCATGCCTACTACATCAGGTTATGTGAGAGGACTTATTGCAGGTGTACTTGCTCTGCTAGTCTGGAAGACATACTTGTTGCTGCTTTCGACGGTTGTGCCCCCCACCACGGTTTACGAATGGGTTTGGCTTGACACAAGTGGATTGACGATATTGGGGCTGGCACTTTTCGTAGGTTTCAACTGGGGAGGGGCTACACCCTACCTGGGTGAGGATCAGATGATCAGAGATATACTTGCAGGCCTTGGGACGATTGTGCTGCTCTTCGCTTTGGGATTCTTCTTTCCTTTGGGTATTGTTTGAGGTGCCAATCGATGATTGTCTATGATTACGAAACCTGTTCAGGATGTCGGGACTGCTTGAAGGTGTGTCCAAGAGGAGTCTGGGAATTCGATGAAGCAATAAAGAAGGCAAAGATTGGCCATCCGAAGAGATGCATCGATTGTACCGCCTGCGAGTTCCAATGCCCTGTCCGTGCAATAAGGATAGAGAGAGTTCTCATCCCCAAGAGCCCACGAATCATCGGTGCACCGAAATAGCCAGAAACAATGCTCTTCAAGCCTCCAAATGTGGAAGGACACTTGAATCTCCAATTGGATACAGATTCCAACCTGAAACCAGAATCGTCCGATAACAAACATTTTATCATGCCTTTCAACCGAGGCGCCTTGATACCTCGGAGTGAAAGAAGGAATGGCTGACTCTGCAACAAGGCCGGTAGTCATCATTGGTGCAGGTATTGCAGGAATGCGCGCTGCACTTGACCTCGCTGAGATGGGCGTCCAAGTCTACATAGTCGAGAAGAACCCCTCAATCGGAGGGCACATGTCACAACTCGACAAGACGTTCCCAACACTCGATTGCTCAATGTGTATTCAAGGACCCTGGATGGTCGACTGTTCTCGTCATCGCAACATCGAGATACTGGCGTACTCTGAAGTCACCGACGTTGCTGGAGAACGAGGCAACTTCAATGTCAAGGTCTTGAAGCGAACACGGAGAGTCGACTTGGACAAGTGTACTGGGTGTGGAGACTGCGAGAGAGTCTGCCCCATTGAAGTAAGAAATGAGTACGATATGGGCCTCAAGATGAGGAAGGCAGCCTACATTCCGTTCCCACAGGCCGTTCCCAACGTAGCTACAATCGACATAGAGAACTGTATCGAGTGTATGGTCTGCGTCAAGACATGTAAGGCTGAGGCAATCGATTTCGAGATTCCTGATGAAACATATGAGATCAACGCCGGGTCAATTATAGTCGCAACTGGTTACGACCTGCTGGACGCCGCTACCATTCCAGAGTACGGCTACGGACGCTTTTCCAACGTCGTCACTGCACTGGAATACGAACGGATGGTGTCCGCCAGTGGTCCGACTGAAGGCGTCGTGATGCGGCCGTCCGACGGTAGAGAACCTCATCGAATTGCGTTCATCCAATGTGTCGGCAGCCGCGATGTGAACCACTGTGCATACTGTTCCAGAATCTGCTGTACCTATGCCACCAAGGAGGCAATTATCACAAAGGAACACACTCCCGAGGTGCACATCGATATTCTATACAATGACATGCGTGCTTTCGGCAAGGGATTCGAGGAGTTCATTGTGAGAGGGGAGAACGAGTATGGCATCAACTACATCAAGGGGCTACCCAGCGCAGTTTTCGAGGACCCCAATACTCGAAACCTCAATCTCAGATACAGTGTCACCAAAGGACACGAGGTTCTAGAGGCTGATTATGACCTAGTGGTGCTATGTCCTGCCATGGTGCCAAGTAAGAACTCAGAGCTAATGGACAAGCTTGGTATCCAGGTCGATGAATACGGTTTCATCAGTGGTGCCAATGATGGCTTAGAGTCGGTTCAGACAGGAGTTCCAGGAGTCCACATGTGCGGGGCATGCAATAGTCCAAAGGACATTCCGGACTCAGTCGCTCAAGGAAGTGCGGCTGCGGCGATGGCCGCTCTTGACATAACCCTCCCAGAGGCCGCTGAGAGTGAGGCATTGACCGACGCGGACCTAGAACTCATTGCTGCAGAGCCACGAATCGGTGTGTTTGTCTGCTCATGTGGAATCAACATAGCAGGAACCGTTGACGTCGCAGAGGTAACAGAATACGCCAACTCACTTCCGGGAGTCGTGCATTCTGAGAACCTGCTCTATTCATGCTCGTCTGACGCACAAGATGTGATCAAGGATGCAATCAAGGAACACAACTTGAATCGTGTTATCGTGGCTTCATGCACCCCGAGAACCCATGAACCTTTGTTTAGAGACACCATAGAAGAGGCTGGTCTCAACAAGTACCTCTTCGAGCTTGCGAACATCAGAGAGCATTGCTCATGGGTGCACCAAAGCGCCAAGGATGAGGCAACAGCAAAGGCCAACGATCTCGTTAGAATGTCTGTAGCGAGGGCAAGATTGCTTGAGGCTCAGGAAGAGGCCGTCACCAAGATAGAACCTACAATCCTGGTCATTGGTGCAGGGGTCTCAGGAATGGCAGCCGCCGATCTCATTGCCCAGAAAGGTTTCAAGGTCTACCTTGTTGAGAAGGAGGACAAGGTAGGCGGCTTCTTGAACGAACTACGAACAGTGAACTTCGACCACCGGAAGAGTGACGAAATCGTCAAGGAGTTTGAGGCTGCTATAACCAGCAATCCGAACATAGAACTTCTAGTCAATTCAGAAGTAGCTGATGCGAAGGGTTCGATTGGTGACTTTGACATCACTATAAAGACCGGTAAGAAGAAACAAGAGCTCAAGGTCGGGGTCGTCATCGTTGCAACCGGTGCCAGTGAACTTGAGGAGAAGGGTCTCTACGGACTGAAGAAGTTCGATAATGTGATAACAGAAGCAGAATTCAACCGCAGGATCGTGGACGGCGCAAGTATCTCCGATGGCCAGACTTTTGCTGTGATTCATTGTGCAGGTTCGCGCGAGGAGGAGTCTCTAGAAGGAGCTCGAACCTGGTGCTCTGGTATTTGCTGTACGATAGCGATAGATCACACTTTGGAGCTACTTGAGAAGTTTCCCAATTCTCGGGTGTTCCACTTGTACAGAGACCTCAGGGTTTCCTATGATGGAGAGGATAGATATAGAGAGGCTAGGAAGAAGGGCGTAGTATTCATCAGATTTGATCAAGACGCACCACCCGGAGTCAAGAAGGGCAAGGATAAGCCACTCCAAGTTAAGGTCATAGACCAAATACTAGGAGCACAACTCACTCTTGACGTCGACCATGTGGTACTAGCAAGCGCCATGATTCCTAGGGAGAAGAACAAGGAAATCTCTGAGTTGTTCAAGGTACCCCTCAACATGTCCGGTTTCTTTATGGAGGCTCATCCAAAGCTCAGGCCTGTAGACTTCCAGACTGATGGAGTGTTCGTGGCCGGGACTGCCACGGCTCCGAAGTCAATCGAGGAGTCAATCGCTCAAGGAAGAGGTGCCGCGTCGAGGGCTCTGATACCGCTTGTCAGTGGAATCCGAAAGGCTGAGGCGATAGTTTCCGTTGTGGACCCGGAGGTCTGTGTCGGTTGCGGAACCTGCGAGATTAACTGCGCATACAATGCCATAGAGGTGATGCCCGGCGACGGTGGTCACGATTACGCCGTTTCAAACCCTGTCCTTTGTGCAGGATGTGGAAAGTGCGCGGCAGGGTGTCCAGCTGGCGCCATCACCATGAAGCACTTTACAGATGACCAGATTCTGGCACAGATCCGTGCAGCCCTTGAGGACATGCCGACTAACGAGTCAAGGATTCTCACGATTCTCTGCAACTGGTGCTCCTACGCTGGGGCGGACAGTGCAGGTGTTTCAAGGTTTCAACAGCCAACAACCGTCCGGGATATCCGGGTAATGTGCACTGGCAGGGTCAGCGTTACACACATGCTTGAGGCTTTCAGACTTGGGGCGGACATGGTATGGATTTCAGGTTGCCACTTTGGCGACTGTCACTACGTGGATGGCAATGTTGCTTTCGAGAGGAGATATGCCATTGCCAAGAAGATCATTGAGAAGGCAGGTCTTGAGCCTGATAGAATACAGTTCACTCAAATCAGTGCGAGTGAAGGGCCAATCTGGGCAGAAACGGTGAAGAAGCTGTCCGACCTGGCGGACAATCTGGGTCCAAGCCCCCTCAGGCCACGGAGGCGATAGCCAATGACTGATACCTGGGGCCAGTTCAAGTCATTCGAGAAGAAGAAGTTCGCTGCGTTCGATGCAGAGTTTACCCGTGAGGTGTCTGACCTCCTTGGCGGCCAGGATCTCACCACATGCTTCCAGTGTGCGAAGTGTAGTGCAGGCTGTCCAGTAAGTGACAAGGTCAACATCCAGGTCCACGAACTGATGAGGATGCTTCTTTTTGGCCTCCAGGAGGTCTTAGAAACCGATATGGTATGGCTATGTACTACCTGCTATACATGTCAGGAGCGGTGTCCTCAGGGCATAGACATCACTGACATCATCTTCGGACTCAAGAATATGGCTTTCAAGAAGGACATCACTCCGACCGGCTACATTGCTGCTCGCAGGTCCCTCTTTGACACAGGCAAGCTATACGAACCGACTGACTGGGAGCGTGAGGATTTGGGACTCGATGCTGTGCCTGAGCTAGACGTCAAAGATACCAAGAAGGTACTGCAGAAGACAGGCCTAATGAAGCTGAAGGAGGGCGATTGAGATGGCACAGACGTACGAAGTGTTCCTTGGTTGTGCCATACCTAATCGCTTCAACAACTATGAAGCTTCAATGAGGGCAGTGGCAAGTGAATTGGGTGTCAAGCTCATTGACTTTGACGGAGCTTCCTGCTGCGGTACCGTCGTGCTCAAGTCCATAGATGAAAATAGCTGGCTCTCAGTATCTGGCAGGAATATCGCCTTGGCCGAGAAGCGAGGGCATGACATAGTAACTCCTTGCAACGGTTGTTTCGGTTCATTGAAGGACACTGACCATGTCTTGCATGACGATCAGGCCTACCGAAAACAAGTCAATGAAGCGCTGAAGCCTTTGGGTCTGCAATATACTGGAAAGGCCAAGATCCGTCACTTCGTTGAAGTACTCTATGAACTCAAAGATGAGATAGAAACCAGAATAGTCAAGCCTCTGAATGGACTGAAGATTGCTTTCCATCCTGGATGCCACCTTCTACGGCCTTCCAAAGTTGCCGGCTTTGATGACCCGGAGCTTCCGGGGAAGGTCGATGAACTACT
>JBHLRV010000078.1:0-6901 GCA_048882205.1 Candidatus Thorarchaeota archaeon
ACCATAGAAAGACTGGACTATTCCAGGGGCTCGATTCCTGAGCGCCATAATCTGACCGTGGCCTACGTCAAGGGATATGTCAATCAATGGACATCTGTCTATGAGCAGCGCAAGCTCAGTATAGTACAGTCCAAGGGTTTCGACTGCGAGTCGCACTCCCCTTTCTTGTGCGGCATCGCAGACAAGCGGAAAGGACTCCAAGAACTCATCAATCTCATTGTCACTATAGAACAAGGTCGACAGTGCAGTGTGGCATGTCACAAGTTCGGCTCCAATATCCGATCCGATGTCGACGAAGGGCACTATCTCCCGGGCGATGTCCATCGGCCTCCAGCACGGATCACTTGGAAGATGTAGGGTACAGCTAATGTCAGACTCTGATAGCATCCTCGTGATCTCCCTAAAGTCTAGGCTATAGTTGAAGTCCATCCGCAAGTCAATGAAGTCAGGTTCATGAAGGATGGCATTCTTCACCTGCTCCGTGTGCCTAGCAAAGGTCCCGATCTGCAAGGAGTGCCACCTAGCACGAGGTCATGGGGAGTGGCTTTTGTGGGTTTTGGTTGCGCGAACATGCAATTCTGCCCTGTATCAGGCAGATTTATTGCTCGGAATTCAAAGACGTCTTGCACCCCCGCAATCATTATTAGATAAGCTATGATTCGTGACCAAACAACCTGTCGTGGAGTGTTTGAATGCTGCCGGAGAACATCGCGTTCCTGTTCAAACTTGTCTTCCTAGGTGAGGGAGCGGTAGGCAAGACCAGCCTAGTAGGGCGCTATGTTTACGATTCTTTCGAGGGCGATTACCTTGCAACCATCGGGACTGACATTCACGTGAAGACTGTACAGGTTGACGATACCGCTGTCAAGCTTGTAGTCTGGGACATTGCCGGTCAGGATGACTTTGCACAGCTCAGAAAGGCCTACTATCAGAACGCTTCAGGAGCATTCTTTGTCTATGACTGCACGCGTCCAGATACTATCTCACGCATGGATGAGTGGATAGATGCTCTTTTTGCAGTAACAAACAAGATACCACTAGTGCTCGTTGAGAACAAGATTGACCTCGAGTCAAAGATCGATAAGAAGACAATTGCGAAGACCGTCAAGAAGCACAAGCTGACACATATCAGAACTAGTGCCAAGGAAGACACAAACGTAGAAGAGGCCTTCATACAGATGACTCGGGAGATACTCGAACGCACCCGGAATAAGGAGCCAGATCTCTGACTTGCATTAGCAGCGGAAGCTTAACATGTGAATCTTCTATACTTTCACAGGGGTGCCACCGTGTCCGACCCAGACTTCATTTACAAGTTTGTCTTCCTCGGTGACTCGGGGGTAGGCAAGACCTCTCTGGTACAGAGGTATGTGTATGACAGTTTGGACCCTGATGTCGGTCGGACCATCGGAGCAATTCTGCACGTTAAGACGATTACGCTAGACGATGACAACTATAAACTAATACTATGGGATCTAGCAGGCCAAGAGTCGTTCAAGCAGATGCGAGAACAGTACTGCGCCAACGCCACTGGAGCATTCTTTGTATTCGATAGATCACGTCCTGAAACGCTGGGTGGGATAGATGGGTGGCTGGAGCCGCTCTACTCATCTGCCGGAAAGATCCCGGTCGTTGTCATCGAGAATAAGATTGACCTAGACCCGGTCTTCAAAGAAGAAGATGTCAAACGCGAAATCGATGCGAGGAATCTCGATCTGATTCAGACTAGCGCCACAGAGAATGTGAACGTGAACCAAGCCTTTGAAGCGCTGACCAAGAGCATCAGGGCTCGAAAATCCTAGTGAGGAGCGTCGGGCGATCTACCTTTGTAGGCAAGACCTAGTTTTCGTTTCTTGCCTGTGACCATGTATACGGCTCTCTCAGCTATGGAGAAGGCTTGGTCAGCCGCTCTTTCGCAGTATCGACCCACAATCACATAGAACATTGCCATTGTTGTGATGTCAGTCCGTTTTCTGAGATAGTCCACGATTTCCTCAAACATCTCCGATGTTTCCTTGTCACTGGCAGCTTCCATCTTCTCCAGTTCGTCTATTTCCGATAGATCGCCTTCAAGGATGCCATTCATCGCTATGCTGAGTGTCTTGTTAGCGAGCTCTGCCATGTATGGGAGGGACTCCAGTTCTTTGAAATGCTCGAGACCTTCGCAGAGTTTTACGATATGTGCAATCTTGTAAGCATACCTGCCTACTCTGTACAGATGATGTGCGACCTGTAGATAGGTTGCCAGGCGTCTGAGGTCTGATGCCACAGGTTGACGCCTCGCGATAGTTTCAAAGACATTAGCCTCGACCTTCTCTACGAGCTCATCGATACTATTGGACTTCTCCTTGACAAGTGCCGCCTGCTGAGGGTCGAGGTTCTCAAAGGCGACCATTGATTCGCTGAATGCTCCACTGGATACCTCGTGCAGATGTTTGATCCGATTCGCAATCTCATTAATCTGAATCTCTAACTGTGTTTCAGTCTTCTTCAACTACCCAATCCTCCCTGTAATGAATGCCTCTGTCCTTTCATCGGCAGGGGCTTCTGCAATCCTACTAGTCTTGTCAAACTCCACCAATTCTCCAAGGTACAAGAACGCGGCTTGATCTGAGACTCGGAAAGCCTGTTGTACATTGTGCGTGACAAGTATGATAGTATAGTCCTCTTTCAATTTGACAATTAGCTCTTCAATCTTCCCAGCGCTGATGGGGTCCAGTGCTGAAACTGGCTCGTCCATCAAAAGGACTGGAGGATCAACTGAGAGCGCCCTGGCGATACAGAGCCTTTGCTGTTGCCCCCCAGAGAGATTCGGTGCGGGTTCCTCCAAAGAGTCCTTCACTTCGTCCCACACGGCGGCTCTCTTCAGCGAGTCTTTCAAGATCTTCTCTAACTTGTCCTCGTCCTTCGTCCCATGAAGCTTGGGTCCATAGGTTACGTTCTCCCTCACGCTCATCGGAAACGGGTTCGGACGTTGAAACACCATTCCCACCCTCCTTCTCAGTTCGTAGACATCTGCGTCTAGCGCATAGACATTCTCTCCCTCAAGAAGAATCTCCCCAGACATTCTGAAGCTGCCAATCGTGTCGTTGAGCCTGTTTATGCTCCTCAGGAAGGTAGACTTGCCACAGCCGCTAGGACCCATGACAGCTGTGACAGAGTTGTCTTCGAAGTAACAGCTTATGTCTTTCAGTATCTTCTTCGCACCAAACCACGTGGTCAGATTCCTGACCTCTATTTTGTGTTCGTACGACATTCTCTATACGACCCTCCGAGTGATTTTGCGAAGCACAATGTTGGCAATCACATCTACAGCCAGAACCATGAGCATCAGGACTAGAGCTGCGCCATGGGCCTTTGCCTGTAGATACTCTCTTGGATCGGTGATATATGACCAGACAGTATATGGAAGCGAAGCCACCCACGAGCCTCCCCCTGTTACACTTGTGGGAACCCCTAGCGTGTTTCCCGCAGTGAATATCAAAGGTGCCGTTTCACCCATGACTCTACCAACAGCTAGTAGAACCCCAGTTACAATCCCAGGGAACGCCGCTCTGAGTGTGACATTCCAGGTTGTTGTCCACTTTGTGGCACCTAAAGCAAGAGACGCCTCCCTGAGAGCCATCGGTACCTGTTTCAGTGCCTCCTGAGTTGTACGTAGGACTGTTGGAATCATCATGAAGGCAAGTGTGAATCCTCCTGCGATGAGTCCCATACCCAAATGAAGAAAGTCAACAATGAAGGCAAATCCAAAAGCACCGAAGACTATCGATGGGATTCCTGCCATGACGTCCGCGGTAAACTCGATCGCACTGGTTACTCTGCCCGCTCTCGCATACTCTGTGATGTAGACCGCCCCTAGTACGCTCAGGGGAATACCGACTGCGGCCGCCACGACCATTAGAATCACTGACCCCGCAATCGCATTTCTTATACCACCTTGCAGTCCGGGACCTGGGAATGTTCCAAAGAACTCTAGACCTTGACCAGGCCCGCTGCCAAATACCTCAGGGATTCCAATCGAGAGAACTTGAATCAGCACTAGGAAGAAGGGGGTCACGATTACGACGGCCACTATGGCTAGAAGCACTTTGAATAGGAAGTCAGAGAATGTCCTTCTGGACCGAGTTTGTCTTCTCAGATACCTTGTCAATAGCTGCAAAGGAGACTGTTGAACGGACGGTGCCAAGCCATTATCTTGCTCTTGGATGACTTCAGAGCTCAATGCGTCCTTGCTCACTGTACTATCTCAACCCCCTTGTCTTCATCCCCCAACGAATGAACAACTTGGCCATGATTGTAAAGGAAACCGACATCAGTAGAAGTACAAGCGCTACCGAGAATAATGCAGATCGCCAAAGAGGAAACACAAAGGCGTACCCAAGTTGGTTTGTTATGATAGAAGTCATCACATAGGCAGGGTCAAAGAGTGAGAATGGTATTTGCAGGGAATTCCCGGTTACCATAAGGACTGCCATTGTTTCCCCTACCGCACGACCAAGAGAGAGGACAATTGCGGCACCTATCCCCGGCATTGCCGCGCCCATGACGATCTTCCTGGCAGTTTCAGTGCTCGTAGCACCTAGGGCAAGAGAAGCCTCCCGAAGACTCCTCGGGACCGCTCTGAGTGCATCATCTGAAACCGTCACGATTGTTGGAAGGAGCATGATGGAGAGGATGAGTCCTCCCGCGAGCAGCGAGAGTCCATTGGCTTCGACCCCTAGAATCGGTGCAAGGTTACTTCCTATCCAAGGTACGATGACGAGGTAGGCCCAAAGTCCGTAGATAATCGATGGAATGGCTGCCATCATCTCAATGACCATACGGATTGGGCCTCTCAGTTTGTGTGGACAAAACTCACTGAGGAAGATGGCCCCTCCGAGTCCTAGTGGCAGGGCAATTCCAATTGCTATCATGGTGCACATGAAAGAGCCAGCGATGAAGACGGTGATGCCGTAGATGTCACGGTTCGGGTCCCATGTGGTATTGAAGACTATCCCAATTCCACCTTCGGGACTTGCAAGTATGGGCGCCGACTCGAACCAGAGAAATGTGAAGATGAGCACGATTATCCCGGCACTGGCAAGAGCAGGGATAAGTAGTCCAAAACGACCCAGTAGATCAATCCTTGCAGGGCCTCGTGCAGTTCTTATCTCGGTGGCAATTCGGGATAGGGATTCTTTCAATGATCTGCTCATTCGTCCGTCCTCGCTATTCCGTAGTAGGATTTAATGACGCAACCGTATCAATTGAGTACTCAATTGCAGAGGTCCCATTTATCGGAACATATCCAACTCCTGCAATGTACGTCTGCCCTTTGATTAGGACCCAGTTCAGGAAGACGAGAACGTGCCAGCCTATGTTTTCCTCATGAATCATATAGTAAAGGAGTCTAGCGATTGGATAGGCTCCTGGGATGTCAGAGTTCATTAGGTCTGCACCTGGATCCGATAGTTCATCAGGTAGTGCTTTCAGCGCATTTGTAATCGACGGGTTGACGTACTCCCCGGTTGTCGGGTTGTAGAGATCGACCGGTGTGAGGTCTGACATGAAAGCAAGTCCCACGTAGCCAATACCATTCTCGTCGCTCAAGACACCCGCTGCGACACTCGGGTTCCCATCAACTGAGCTGGTTCCAGCAACCCACGACAAGGTTTCACTGTGACCAAGTTTCCACGTATAGTTGGCATTCGGGTTTGGATTCTGGTCCGAGGTTTCAAGCCATTTTGCGAAGGTAGCTGTGGTTCCACTTGCGTCAGACCTGACATAGACGTTGATGCTTCCCGTTTGTTGGACACTCACGCCAAAGACGGTTGAGAAACTCTCCCAAGTCGTGACATTCCGCTGAAAGATGGCAACTGCCATATCACTATCCAGGCGAAACGTGCTTCCATTCACTAGAGGGTTTGCAACGATTCCAAGCGCGTCGGCGGAAACGGGAAGTATCTTGACTCGGGGGTTGGCATCGAAGTACTCATGAGTCGGGTATGAGCTTGTTGCGCCAATATCAATCAACTTCTGTGCAACTTGTGACTGACCAAGACCTGAGCCACCGGTGCTGGGATTGACAATGAAAGCAGGGAATTCTGATTGGAAGAAGGTAGCCCACACTTGAGACAGCGAGAATACGGTGGTTGATCCTGCAGTGGTGACGGTATAGGGCCCGCCACCAGCACCTGGCGGAGGCGTGAGTAGAACCATGAAACCAATTCCAATCAATAGCCCAATGGTAAAGACAATAAGCTGACGCCTTGTGCTAGGCATTCATTATCACTCCGATATCTGGCTTGCCCCGGATGAACCTGTAGTTAAGAGATACGGATATCTTCATCAGTGAATCGGTTGGCAAGAACCCGGGTTTCCATCCCGTCAGAAGATATAATGCTCTCATTGTTGGTAATCTATTGGCTACAGAGGCCTGTCCTTACGAACATGGGATAGGTTTATGATAGTAGCAACCCTATGGCTAGCTGGTGCGCCCTTTGGAGGACAATCGCCCGGCCAAGATGAAACTAAACGAACTTAACGGCAAAGAATGGGTGAAGAGCACAAAGTCCTGGTTTGTGGTCAATCCCCCATCTCGCAATCGTGCACAGATGCAGCATCCTGCGAAGTTCCCTGAGAGTCTTGTTGCACGTTTTGTCAATTTCTTCACACAACCTGGGGCCTGGGTACTGGACCCCTTTGCAGGAGTTGGCAGTACTCTAGTAGCATGCAGGACCTTGGAGCGAAACTCACTGGGGGTTGAGTTGAACCCCGATTTTGTGGACGTTGGCAAGGCTGCAATTCAGAACGCAAAGGGTTCAGGTGAGCAGCTGCTTGTAACAGGTGATTCGATGGACATCGCTGCTCTGATAGAAACCCAGTATGGAGAAGAGGTTCCGCCGTTCCAATACTTGAT
>JBHLRV010000079.1:0-6886 GCA_048882205.1 Candidatus Thorarchaeota archaeon
AAGCCTCCACACTTCAGACTATAACCATACAGCTATGAGTCTCTTTGTATCTCTCATGACGTGTTGAATCACTCCGGCCAGGACCGAATTGTACTTCTTGTGGATTGACGGTCACAGATTCATGATTGAGATTGTGCCATATGATGACTCTGTGACTTGCATCAAGACTGCCTCTGAGATTGATGGGGATGTCATCATGTGGGCATACTCTTTCCTCATTGGGGACACACTCTTCGATGCAGGATGTCCAAATGCAATCGAGGAATTCAAGGAGTTTGCATCCGGTCACCAAATCAAGAAAGTCTACATTTCTCATGCTCATGAAGACCACTCGGGTTGTTGCTCGGCCCTTGCAGATAATGCTGAGATCTATGCTACTCCTCCAGTGGCCAAAGCGTTGAGAGAGCCGGAGGAACTTACAGACTTCTTTGTGATGGTCTGGGGTCAACCTGACCCAGTTGAGAAGGTCCTGCCAATGCCGGACAGATTCAGTGTGGGTGATTTGAACTTCGGAGTCATGCCTCTCCCCGGCCACAACGAGGACATGGTTGGATTCTACGAACCGGAGAATGGATGGCTCTTTTCTGCGGATGCCGTCCCCTTGCCTTCCAGAATGCGCATGGCGATGAGTGATGAGAACCTTCCTCAGACAATTGCCACACTGGAGAAGATACAGGAACTTGACCTGACTGTTCTCTTCGACAGCCACAGAGGACCAGTCGAAAGTCCCCGTGAGCACATTCAGATACGTATTGACTATCTAAAGGACCTTCAGAACAAGGTCAAAGAGCTGGATGAAAAGGGGCGATCGATTCAGGAGATTC
Source organism: Candidatus Thorarchaeota archaeon (assembly GCA_048882205.1). Lineage (GTDB taxonomy): Archaea > Asgardarchaeota > Thorarchaeia > Thorarchaeales > Thorarchaeaceae > SMTZ1-83. The sequence goes on from JBHLRV010000079.1 coordinate 825, forward strand.
AAGAAGATCTACAGTTTGAGGGTCCTTGGTATGTCGAGCTGACCAAAGGTAGATTTGGGGTAGACTACGTGATTAGGTCCCTCATCTACGACGAAGCTTCCCAAAGCCGATAAGTCATAAGAGCTTCTTTCATACTATATGCCACCACGAGTTGAATCCGTAATGGTCCTAGAGCTATTAGTTGTACTGGTCATACTTGTATTCGCCGCAGCTCTTCCGTACATTTTCCCTACACTTATGATTCAAGGAGTGGGTTTCGCGCTAAACACACGTCCTGGAGACCATGAAGGTTGGACCTACTATGGCGAGCTCCTGGCCAAGGCAGGCAATTACGACCGTGCGATCCATGCATTGAAGAGAGCGGTTCTACTGCGTCCAGACTATTCAGAAGCTTGGCAGAAGCTTGGTGATGTGTATACAATCCTCGGAGATTCAGAACATGCTATGGAGGCATACGGCCTAGCCATCGATGGCGAAGATCTCTCGACTGACTTGTGACACACCCCGTATCATGATTGCGGCATCCTTCCTAGGGCACGGCGCTCTTTCTCGCTCACCTCGAGCCCAGTTACGTCCTCTCTTCCTACTGCGCGCAGACGGACTAGTGCATGAGGATAAGGATCAAGGTACTCCTCCTCGACACCTCTGCGTACCGACGGGTGTATATCATTCAGTCTTTCGAAGATCGTTCTTTTCTCATCATCTGGAGTGAATCTTGGATCTACGACCACCGCAACATGGAAGGATGTCCCTGCATCCCACAGTCGCTCAGCAGCCTTGAAAGGAAGATCGAGAAACTCTGATGAACAGCCTGTCTTCTCAGTGAATGCGTCGGGCAGACCTCCACGAATCGAAAGACGGACATGTCCGACAGTATCCCCTTCTCTTGAGGCGTAATTTGCGAGGCGAGAGGCAAGTCCATCCTCTATGGCCAGGACAACGCCGTTTGTTTCAATCACAAAGAGGTCAAATACACCGGCATCTCGCTGGACGAGTTCGAGAATCTCACACAAATGGTCTGGACAGAGCGTAGGTTCTGCCCCACTAACCCTGGCGCGTTTGAAACCCCTCTCCGTCATTATGTTCCGAAGCTTTGAGTACACCTCATTTGGAGAGTAGAAATGACCATATTTCTCAGGCCAATCACGGCTCCAGTCAACCCAACAGAATACGCATCTGTAGTTGCATCCTACTGAGTAGGCCGTCGCAATCCCTCCGTAGACACCTACAGCATAGAACTCTGTGTACTTCCGATGTGGAACTCCATCTACGACTTTACATACTGTCTTACGAGTGGCCTCTGTTAGTCGGATTGGGTCAAACGGGAATGGAGGCAGGAACTGACCGTCCGGGCCACGTTCTGCATAACGGACAGGCCTTTCATTTGTGTTTGGCATCGCAAGTATCCCATCCTCTAGTCAGCGCTTCCGCGTTCCCTTCTTCTTGCGCCTTTCAAAACGATCCGAGAACGATCGCGTTGCCTTTTCGCGCGCTTTCTCAGCCCTGGCGGCTTTCTTCTGTTTCGAGCAGTTTATTCTAGCGGCTCTGCCTAGACTCGTGACACGCTCAACTTCCTTCTTGTCGCCTCTCTTCTTGTAGAGTTTCCGCGCACGCTCCCAGGTTTCAGAGGCCGAACAGAAGTCCTCAAGTCGAGCAAAGTTCGTTGCTTGCGCATCGAATAGATCAGGGTCGTCCTTCACAATCGATGTAAGTCGGTCCCAAGCTTTCCGAGCTTCAGTCCAGTCCTCAAGCTCCATCGATGTGAATCCAAGGTTCCGTAGAGCGGAAATGTGCATCTTGTCGCGCACTAGTGCGCGTTGAAAGTGCTTCACGGCCTCTTTGAGCCGTTCTGCCCTATACTCCACCATACCCATGGTGTTCACGATAGATGCGTCGGCTGGATCAATCTCATAGGCCTTCTTCAATGCCTTCATTGCTGATTTGTGCCTCTCAGCACGAATATTGACATCCGCAAGAACACGCCAGGCTTCAATTTCCTCCGGAGCGATCTTTGATGCTCTCTCTGCTGATTTGACTGCATCTTTCCATTTCTCTAACATCGCGAAACCTATGGCCTGATGGATCAGGGCTGGAACAAGGTCAGGGTCTATTGAGAGTGCACGTGAGTAGCTCTTGACGCCAGCTTTGAAGCGACCCAACTCCAACTGGATGTCACCCATTCGAACCCAGACTGCTGGCTCATCGCCTTGGGATTTGCTGATTGCCCGATAACAATCGAGCTCCTCTTCGGAGCGGCCGAGAGCATGGAGGGCTCTTGCCTTGTCATGAAGGATTTCAGTGTCATCAGGAGACAGTTTCAACGCCCTATCAAAGGCCTTCAACGCTTTGTTCGCCTTCTCAGGTCCAAGTGCTAGAAGCACGCGGCCACGGTTAGTGTATGCCTCGACCATCTCTGAGTCTAGCCTTATTGCTTGATCAAAGCTTCGCAGTGCAGCACCGAAATCCTCTATTCTAGCAAGAAGGACACCCTTGACATTCCATGCGGTGGCGTCATCTGGATTGACCTCTAGATGTTTCTCTACTTCTTTGAGAGCATCATCAGCTGAGGCCATTTGAATCAAGACCCATCCGCAGGTCTTGTTGAAAAAGATTGAGCTGTCAGACTCCCAGCCGTCACATATAGATACAGGTTAGCAACGATTGGCCTTGTGTGGCGGAATACGAGATGATTGATGGAGTAAAGGCAGCAATTTTCGACATAGGAAGCACCCTCTACAGCACAACACGAAACATGGGTGATGTTCATAGAGGTTTTCTCATTGAGATGGGATTGAACAAGTTTGCTGAAATCCCAGACCCGCAGCTAGAGGGAGCCCAGTCACGCGGACCTGATGCATGGCTTGATAGCTGCATGCTTCAGAGCAACGTGGATATGTACTGGGAACCAACAAGACAAGAGTGGGTAGAATATGATCGTCGACTCTTGGAAGCGATTGGCGTTCAGGGACCTCTTGAGGACCTTGCTGAGGAGTACCAGAAGAAATGGGACAGGTATCTCAGCGATTCAAGATACGTGCTTCTGGATGAATGCAAAGAAACCCTAGAAGAACTGCAAAGACGAGGATACAAGCTGGCCATTGCATCGAACCGGTTTGGAGACCCCAGGCCATTCCTGAAGCGCGACTCCATATTGTCCCTACTTGATTCTGTTGAATATACGGCGGTTCCAGGCTACAAGAAACCCTCACCATTCATGCTTCTGAAAGTGGCCGACGACCTTAGAATCAATCCTCGACGGTGTGTGTACGTGGGCAACTATGTACGGTATGATGTAGAGGCAGCAATTCGAGCAGAGATGAAACCAATCCTGATTACATGGTGCAATCCGGAAGAGAAGGACAGCGCACCTCCTGATATGTTGATAATTGACCACATCCGAGAAATGCTCAATCTCTTAGAGTAGTGATGTATTGAAGACCACAATGCTAATGGGTTTCTAGGTGAGGAGATTCTTGTCTATGAAGTTCAGGCTGCTTAGCATACTCTTGTCAGTCACGATCTTAGTTTCCGCCATCAACGCTGTGCCTATCTGTGCCCAGACGAACCATAGTCTTCAGTGGGGTGTAGAGGTTGGCTATGAGGCCAGATACGTTCTTCAAAGGAAGGTGTTGGACCCCTCATTCGGGTCCTACCTAACAGACTATGCTCCCTTCATAGCCGGGTTGGATGTAGGACAAAGCCTGATAGCACGCGTAACTCATCTAGATCCCATCCCTGCCATGATCAACGAGTCGTCCCAGATGCCACGTTCCAACTGCACTCTCATTCGAATGAATGATTCAGAAGTGATTATGGAGGACATGTTTATGCTCGTTGTGCCCGTTGGTGACTGGAGTTTCACTTCGGAGATGAGCAACTTTAGCTTCTTCGAAGACGCGTCCAATGTGGAAACAGATGATGAGTGGGGTACTGTGATTGACACGACTTTCGTCTTTGCACTGTTCCCTGTAAGCGTCTACATGGAGATGCTCTACGAGAAGACCAATGGTACTATGAAAAACATGCGTATGCGTGTCAACTTTGCTGGGAATGACATCATAGACCTTGCTTTTGCCAAGTGGTACCCGGGCATTCCCCTTATCCTACCCGGAGAGATTCAACTTGGAACGATTATCGCAGTTTCTCTTGTAGGAGTCGTCGGCACGGTGCTGACATTCTTCGGCTATCGCAGATACAAGAGGAAGAAGGTCTTGGTACAAGAGTCTGGAGGATGATGTCCTTGAAGAAGGAGAAAGTTGCAGTCAGAAGAATCGAATGTGGCTTTGGAGGGACTAGTGTGACTGTCCAAGTGGGGGAGCAGTTCTACTACCAGTTTCAGAGACATGGTTCAGTCGGAGAGGATTCGGAGTTCGAGATCGGTGACAATACAGTCATAATTCATGAGAAGACAGAGAGCGAGTATCTGCATCCAGAGAAGATGAAGCCCGGATGGACCGGTGGTGATGCAGAGCTCTGTAAATGGTTCTTCAAGGCACTACGACCAGGCAAGACAACGCTAACTGTTCGAACTATGTTTCGGTTTGAAGAGAAGGACGAATGCAGGATTGAGATCACTGTGGTATTCTAACCTAGAAATGACTTCTTGATTTCGTTGTAGGATTTGAAACTAAAGGGACACACCTTGACGCAAACTGTACAGCCATAGTACTCCATGAAGTATGGAAAACACTTCTCATTTGCAATCTGCGTCACAAGGCCATTCTCATGCTCGACAGGCCTCTCAAGAATTGCTCCAGTGGGACAGTCCCTTACACACCGGTTGCAGGCATCACAGAATTCTGTGACCCAGGAGTGTTCATTACCTTCAGCTATCGGCAAGTTCTGGATGCTGGTGAGCACAGCTGCTAGCCTGACTCTTGATCCGAATTCAGGAGTAATGATTAAGCCGTGCCGACCCAGCCAACCGATACCAGCCAATTGGGCCAGAGGCGGGTACAGAAGTATCCCTCCTAGCGGGTGACCAGCCTGCGCGCCATAACCGTTCGATTTCAGGAAGTCTGCAATCCTGTTGGCGGCAATTCCAAGATCGTCATATGTGTTCATGATCATGTGCATGGTTTCGGCACTTGGAGCCTTGGCAATCCTGTCTTGATCCATCTCCATTGCCAACACTATTGCGTTGTCATAGGCGACACCCATTCCTTGGAAAATGAATCTCCTAGGTAGCTTGACAAACCCAATGGGACTCACACCAATCGCGTTGGCAATCTTCGTAAGCCTCTGCAGGAAATGTCTGGTAGCAGTTGTCTTTGGAGTTGAAGGATTGTCTGACACCGATTTGACCGATTCTCTCATGTTCTTCACAAGAGATACTCCCCTCTTGCGCACCATACCCAATCGGGATCTTAAGCTGCCAATCGGCATCTCTCCCTCCGCAATCCGATTCATCGCCTCGAGAGGAATCTCGAACCTCTTGGGAGCTGAATAATCGGGAAGAATAGCGTGTGGCAGCCTTGAGAGAGATTGCTCAAAACTCATGAGTCGACGAAAGACCGGCATCAGGAATTTGACAACCTTGGACAACATTGCAGGCTACATCCAGTTCCCAGTTGAGCTCACAAGTAAACTGTGTAGCGCATCATAAGTATTTGGAGTTCAATCTCAAATCTATTCCATTTTAGAGCCCCAGACAAAGGTGTAGCCAGCTGAGTAGTCCAACTGCTCACCACTTTCAACGGCATATCTTAGCGCCTGAAACCCCTGTTGATAGTCGTCCTCACTTATCTTGTGGAGCATTGAGTATCCCTTTCTTGAAACTGTGTTCAGGTAGTCCTCACCAAGTTCAATCGGAGCAAAGTTGAAGGACTCTGACCAGATCTCAGCAAAGCCATTACTGCGCATGCCATGCTCAATGACCGGGATGTCAGGGTATCTAACTTTGTCAATCTCAACTGTGGCAGGAAAGAACCGTGATGTCATCCTCTGCTCGATTTGCTCATGGGACTGGGTGACAACACAGAGATGGCCACCAGGCTTCAATACTCGCTGCATATCCAGTAGTGCCCATTCCAGGCTCAACAAGTGATGAACCACCTCTGTCA
>JBHLRV010000080.1:0-6886 GCA_048882205.1 Candidatus Thorarchaeota archaeon
CAGCTCCATGGAGTTATCTCGGTCAGGGAGAAATGAGAGGATTCACGGCCGCTCATAAAGTATATATCTCCATGGATATATCGCTTTCGTAGTATATCTTACCCTCGACTTATAAATCTATCTGGAAAGATATATCTGGGGTGACATAGTCTATTAACGGAAGTAGAAGTGATTAGCCTATATGATTGGTGGGTGCAGCTATGAGACCAAAATCCGGCCTTTAGCCAACATCATCATATAGACAATATCTGGTTCTGGCCAGACTGGCATTGGATACTTCCGGATGACTTAAATGCCTGATGCCTCACTGTCGATATATCCTGTATGGCATATCTGATGTGATATATTTGAATGCCAATTGTGAAGCTAGGCGTGTAATGAAACGATGAGTGACCAAGTACTTTTGGAGTTCAAGAAGACGAAGCTTACACAGAGTCAGGTGGTTATACTTGAAATTGTGGAACAAAATGGCACGACCGGTACGACGCCTAAAGAGATTCAGGGCATGGTGTCATTTGCCCCTAGAACGATCAGATATGCTCTCAGAAGTCTTCAGCGTAATGAACTAATAAGAAGAATCCCATGCCTTCAAGATATGAGGCAGTCAGTCTACATTCCTGTCTAGCTGGGCAGGAAGACAAGAATGAGAACAATGAGCCCTCAATTCAAGAATGGCACTAGACCACCATCCACCCAGCGGCACAGGGCGGCATGGGTCGTTAAATCTCTTCTACCTGTATCGCAATCACATCCGCCCTTGAATGCATCCCAAAGTGACAGCTGACTGTTTTCGATTTTACACCGTATCACCAAGTCATAGGAATGCCTCGTAGTTCGCCGACAGAGGGTTGTACTTTCCCATTATCTTGGCCATTTGATGAAAGCGGTCATCAATCAAGGCGTTGATTGTGCCAGGAGGATAAGTTCCATTATCCTGGCGCCGACCGGCCGAAACCCCGGTTAACAGTTCAATCCCTTCATCCACAGTTCTAATCGCATAGATGTGGAACATATCGGCACGAACGGCGTCAACTATCTCTTCTGTCAGCATCAGGTTCTGAACATTCGCTTTCGGAATCAAGATTGCCTGCTCCCCGGTCAGACCTTTGGCTTTGCACAGCTCGAAGTATCCCTCGATCTTCTCATTGATTCCCCCTACTGCGTGGATTTCGCCGTGTTGATTGACAGAACCAGTCACTGCAAACCGTTGCCTGACGGGAACACCAGACAGAGATGAAAGAATGGCGAACAGCTCTGCACTACTGGCACTGTCTCCATCAATCCCTCCGTAGCTCTGCTCAAACACGATCCTTGATGAAAGACTGATTGGTTTGTCTTTCCCATATTTGTTGGATAGATACCCACCAAGGATAAGCACTCCCTTTGTGTGAATTGGCCCGCCGAGATCTGATTCACGTTCAATATCCAAGACGCGACCATGTCCCGGACTTGTGCTTGCTGTGACTCGAGCCGTATGTCCAAAGGAGTAGTCTCCTATAGTGATTAACGCGAGGCCATTTACCTGCCCGACTTTGTTCCCTTGAAGATCGATAAGGATGACGTTGTTCTCTGCAAGCTCCCGCATCTTCTCAACACGCAGATTTGACCTGAACAATCGCTGCTTGAGAGCTCTCTTGATATGACTTCTTTCCACCGTGAGACTCGCATCCTCCTTTGCATAGAAGTTTGCTTCGCGAATGACATCGGAAATGATATCGAACCTTGTGGAAAGCTTAGCCTGGTTCTCCGCAAGGCGTGAACTGTACTCAATTACCTCCGCTATGGCGTTCGCGCGAAGCGGCCTTAGGCCCTCCCTTTGATGAATCATACATATGAAAGAGCCAAACACTTTGGTATTCTCAGGTGTGCGTTCCATGACTATGTCGAATTCGGCCTTAACCTTGAATAGCTGACGAAACTCAGGGTCCTTTTCGTACAGTTCGTTGTAGACCGCATCGTGCCCAATCAAGATCACCTTGACATCAAGTGGGATAGGTTCAGGACGCAGGGTCTTCACGAGGAGAGGGCTTGATCTCTCAGGTGAATCTTCGATGACGATTTCATCGTGTTCAAGTGCACGCTTTAGCGCCTGATACGCGGGTGGAGAGGATAGTAACTCCTCGGCCGGTATGACGACATATCCTCCATTTCCCTCGTGGAGAGCACCACGACGTATCATTGAGAAGTCAGTCTTCAGTCCACCGTATCTCGATTCTTTTTCGATGACACCGAAGAGATTTGGGTAGGATGGGTTGTTGACGATGACCACAGGCGCCCCGGTGGACCCCATGTTATCCACTATCAGATTTACGCGATATCTATGAGCAAACTCCTCGGGTGAAATCGATGCCGTCTGAGAGATGTTTGGGTCAGCTGAAGAATCGCCAGGCATGCCTCCTATGAATATGTGAAGGTTCTCTGTGATGTCGCGAGCTACTGTACGAATCCATTCTGTGACCCTCGGCAAATCTAAGTACTTCTCCTCAATCTCATCAATCAACGGAGAAAGTGTAAAGAGGACAGCTTCTGTTTCCATCTTCCGAAGCCCTTCGCGGAGTTCAAGATCAAGGGCCCTCATCTTGCGGAAAAGCACTCTCAAGACCTTCTCGAGAGAGTTGCGACGGTCTTCAATCTCCGCCTGAACTGCTTGAGGCACGTTTGTCATCATTTCTGCACTCAGAGGTGTGCCATCAATCAGCGGTAATATCACAAGTCCGGTCTGGGAGCCTTGTAAAACAAACCCTGCCTTCTGAGCCTCGTGTTCAATCTCTGCAGCAATTACTTGTTGCCTATTCTTGGATGCTCGAACTAGATCATCTCTTTGCGTTGCGTATTCTTCACTCTCTAGCATTTTGGTGATGGTCGCACGAGCAAGCTCAATGAAACTCTCAATATGTGATGCAAGTTGCCAACCTCTGCTTGATGGCAGCTCAAGCGCACGTGGTTGGTACGGGTCCTCGAAATTGGACACGTAGCACCAATCGGAGGGGTCAGAGCGCTTTGCAGCAAGTTCCTTGACAAACCTAGACACGGCAGTGGTGCGCCCGGTCCCGGGGATTCCTGCCACATATACATTGAATCCCTTGTCATCTATCATCAGTCCAAATCGCAGCGCTTCCAAGGCTCTATTCTGGCCGACGATGCTATCAAGTGGGAACAATTCGGCACTAGTACCTGAGCCGAATTCCTTGGCATCGCAGCGCAGTCGGACTTCCTCTGCAGTTAGCTTTTTCATTTATTCATCTCCTCTTCTCGGAGGCACTTTTCAGCAATAGAATCGATCTCCTAGTTTCTGTATTCCTGGATGAGAAAATGCTCCGGGTTACTGTCGAAGGCTCTCTTGCATCCCTTCATGCAGAAATAGTAGGTCTTCCCTTTGTATTCTGATTTATACTTCGAGCTTTTTTCATCCACCGTCATTCCGCAAATCGGATCTCGAGCCATTCTTGAACCTCCATTGATCTGCATGGTGCGCAGAGGTTCGGTTTCTATGAAGTTCTACCCTCTTCCGAACCAACATCATCATATATCTGTTTCGATATATCCTGTGCGATAGTTATTTGAAATGCAACATCTGGCATTTCAAACAGCTTCGGGGGGAATCATGCTGGCCGTCCAGTATAATATTGGCTGAGGGTATGCTGGTTGTCAGTGGGGATATATCTCATACGATACATTTATATCGCTAGAGTACAAGCTTCCCATGTTGTGGTCCTGCTCGGAATGATGCTGAGGGACATGATGCATAACGAGGCAACTATAATAGGAAGAATCCTATCTTTGTGGAAATGGGATTATCAGGGATTCCTTGGGACGCGAATACCCGAAGCCGATACGTGCGAGCTCTGACAGAATGTGACCACTGTTGAGAGAGAGGAAGGTGAACTAGAGAATGGCAGAATCAGAACTTGAGATCAAGGATATGCTAGCTGACTTCTCACATTTCTACGTCTTGCTGATGTTGAGCGAGAAGCCGCTACATGGCTATGGTCTTATGAAGGGCTTCAAAGACCGTACTGGGAAGAAGCTCAGTCCGGGGACGCTATACCCGTTCCTACAAAGGCTCGAAGAGATGAAACTCGTTAGCCAGAAGAAGGTGGATATAGGGAAGAAGGTCAAGATCGTCTACTCATTGACCAGGAAAGGAAAACAGTTCAGCGAGCGGCTGTTCAAGCGATTCGCAGCAATCACGGTTTCTGCTCTTGGGTCAAGTCTTGAAGTGTGTGCAAGTTGTGGTGCCAGAGTATATGAGGGCGCACATCACGAAACAGTTGATGGTGTCGATCTTACATTCTGCTGTGTCCACTGTGCCAATGCCTTCAAACACAGTCAGTAGATTTGGTCCTTAGGCATTTTCCGAATTCGTCAGTAACCAAACTTTTATATATCGACTACGATATATCGTAGGCGACATTGATTGAACTAATATGTGCAAGGTGGTAACAATTGAGTCAGAAATCTGAAACCGAAGTCAAATCATCTAGAATGTCAATGCGAATCGAAGGCATGCACTGTGCATCATGTGTTGCCAAGATAGAAAAGGCATTGACAGACCAAGACGGAGTTATAAGAGCAGATGTTAGTTTGCTCGATGAGAAGGCAGTTATTGAATATGAACCTCAAGCTGTCGATAGGGTTGTCCTGGAGAAGGCTGTAGAGTCTACTGGATACCGAGCACGAAGATCAACTATGTCGATAACTCTCAGTGACACGTCTTCAGGGTATGATTGGAATGAGATTGTGAATACAATAGAAAGCCTAGACGGAGTGATTTCAGCTCGTTCATTTGAAGACACAAACCGCACATTGATAGAATATGATGATGACCAAGTCACATACAAGATTGTGAAGAAGGCACTCCAAGGAATTGGAGTAAATGTCGAGGAAGCTGAGGGGATCGAAGCGGATCGAGAAGCATTGGCTCGGGAGAAGGAAATCCGCTACTATTCGCTGCTTCTTGCTTTCTCAGTCTTGTTGACAATCCCTGTTGTGCTTATCCATTTCGAAGTGCTGAATTTCCTCTTGCCATCAGAAGAACTGAGAAAGTTAGTCATGTTCCTTCTTGCCACGCCAGTTCAGTTCATTGCAGGATACCCATTCTACAAGGCTGCTTTGAAGGCTGCACGGCACTTTACCACGAATATGGACACCCTCATTATGTTGGGCACAAGCGCTGCGTATTTCTATTCAGTCGCAACTACCTTCATTCCGCAATGGAATGAGTATATGCCATTCTATGATTCAGCAGTCCTTCTAATCAGCTTCATCCTTCTTGGGAGAACTCTTGAGGCGGTCGCGAAGGGACGCACATCGAGAGCAATGCGAAGCCTGATGGACCTTCAAGCCAAGGTGGCTACGATTATCCGAGATGGTGAGGAACTACTGCTCCCAATTGAGGATGTTGAAGTTGGAGATGTGGTCCTCGTTAGACCTGGTGACAAAGTCCCGGTAGATGGAGAAGTCATAGATGGCAAGTCAAGTGTCGACGAGTCAATGATTACCGGTGAACCGGTTGCAGTCAAGAAGGGCATCGGAGACACAGTAGTCGGTGCAACACTCAACAAACATGGCGTCCTTCGCATAAGAGCAACCAAGGTCGGCAAGGACACTGTCTTATCTCAGATCGTTAAACTCGTCGAAGAAGCTCAGACAAACAAGCCTCCGATTCAACGCAAGGCCGACGCCATAGCGAGTAGATTCACGCCAGTCGTCATTATATTGGCGATTTCAACATTCGTGTTCTGGTCCTATATATCCCCAGTTCTGGGCATTGTTTCTTTGACCGGCGAGTCGGTTGAATGGACACAAGCTCTGACTTTCAGTATCGCAGTGCTGGTGGCAGCATGTCCATGTGCATTGGGTCTGGCCACCCCGACAGCAATCATGGTGGGGATTGGAAAGGGAGCACAACACGGGATTCTGATAAAAGCCGGAGAGGGTCTCGAGGTCATCCCAACAGTTGACACTATCATATTTGACAAGACCGGGACGCTCACAATCGGAAAGCCAACCGTAACAGACCTATTGACCTTTGGTGATTTCAGTGACGGAGAAGCCTTGCGACTCATCTCATCGGTCGAGAAGAACAGTGAACATCCTCTCGCTGAAGCAGTTGTGCAATACACTGAGAAGCTTGACATTGACATTCCCCCCTCCTCTGAGTTCATATCAACAACAGGAAGAGGTGTTCAGGCAATAGTTGAGGGTCAGTTAGTCCTGATTGGCAATGATAGGTTCATGAGAGAGAATAATGTTGACATCTCAGCCGCGAAAGAAAGTGGACTAGAACTCCAGGAACAAGGAAAGACAACAGTCTATGCAGCGATTGACGGACGGATGCTTGCACTCATAGCAATTGCAGACAAGCTCAAGGAAACCTCTGTGCAGGCAGTCGAGAGTCTGAAGAAGATGGGCATAGAAGTGTGGATGATTACGGGCGACAAGGAAGCAACTGCCTTGTCAATCGCAGACACAGTTGGCATCGAGAAAGTGCTGGCTGAAGTCCTACCGGCTGACAAGGCTGAGAAAGTCAAAGAACTGCAGAGTAGTGGCCGAATCGTAGCCATGGCTGGAGATGGAGTGAACGATGCTGTAGCACTAGCTCAAGCTGATGTGGGCATTGCCCTGGGGTCTGGAACCGATGTTTCAGTCGAAACAGGTGATATTGTCTTGGTCAAGGATGACCTACTAGATGTAGTCACTGGTATACAGCTTGGCGGGCGTACGATGTCCAAGATCAAGCAAGGATTCTTTTGGGCGTTAATCTATAACATGGCTCTTCTACCAATTGCCGCAGCGTAGATTTTATAGTACTCATCAGATATAGAGCTACTCACAGGAGTTTTTCGAATTATACTATAGTCACTTTTCATCCTTACCTCTGCTT
>JBHLRV010000081.1:0-6818 GCA_048882205.1 Candidatus Thorarchaeota archaeon
AGCATTGGTATGGCCCAGTCACTATCTCATGAGATTCACTCTATGAAGTTGGATATCGACCTTGAATTCGTTCGGAACAATGGTGAGTTCGTGATGTATTGGGGTTCAGACCCGACTGAGAGTAGTCACAGGCACCCAAGTAGATTTGCTGTTCTACCCAGAGGAAACAAGATACCAGAGGGTATTGAGAGCAGGACCATTGGTGTTGTTGACGTCCGGGAAACTGAAACCATGAAGATGGCAAACCACCGCATAATCATTCCCTCGGGGTCTGATGCTGAGCTTCTCAATGCGATATCTGCAGAGGTATCTGGCGAATCATCAATCACCGAGCCAGTAGCGGGAGTGGCTCCGACGGAGCTCCTTGGCCTTGTGAGAGGACTCCAGAAGTCAGACTGTACTGTCATCTTCTATGGCACAGGACTCATGAACTCGAAACATTTCAGGGACAATCTGGACGGTCTGTCAGGACTAGTGAAGGCTCTCAGAGAATCTGGCAAGGAGGCATATGCAATCCCAATGTCACATGAGAGCAACATCATGGGTGCAATCAAGACTTCAAATGATGCTATAGGATCACCTGCAACATTTGACTATACCTCAGGGAATCCCGGTGCCAGTTCCAACTCAACTGCCCTTCAAAGACTAGTCGCAGGGGAGTTTGATACTGCTCTCGTGGTAGGATGCGATTCATTGGCAGAAATGCCCGGTCCAGCATCAAAGGCACTGGCCAGCACGACCCTAGTCTATATGGGTAGGCCAGGAGGGTTCACAGAGAGGAAGGCAGCCGTTTCAATCTTTACAACCGAGGACATGTTGACTGGTTCAGGGACAATGCACAGGTCTGACTTCATGGAGGTTGGGATGAAGTCCTTGGGCACTCGTATCAAGGGACCTGTTTCACAGCTGGAGGCCCTGAAGAAGATTCACGAGAAGGTCCAACAGAGGAGCAAGGAGTGACAATCCGGGAGACGAAACACAATGAAGATCGCAGTCGCTGGTAAAGGTGGAGTAGGCAAGACAACAGTCGCTGGAACTCTGGCAAGATTGCTGGGACAAGATGGCCTCAAGATCCTTGCTGTTGATGCTGACCCTAGCTATACACTATGGTCTGCTCTCGGTATTCCTGCGGAGGAGGCGGAGAAGATTGTCCCCCTGACTGACAATGAAGAACTGTTGCAGGAGCGAATGGAGATTGAGGGTGCGGGTTCATACAGGAGCATCTTCAAGCTGAACCCAAAGGTCGATGACCTTGCAGAGAAGTTTGCAATACAGGGTCCAGACAATGTTACATTGTTGGTGGCTGGTACAGTTGACGTGGGTGATCAAGGATGCATGTGCCCGTCAGCAACGTTGCTCAAGGCGTTGATGCGTCATCTCGTTCTGGGAAGTGATGAAGCCTTTGTGATGGACATGGATGCCGGTGTAGAGAATCTCGGTCGAGGAACCACCAGAGGAATTGACGCACTTCTAGTGGTCGCAGAACCAGGTCGAAGGTCTCTGAACATCCTGTCCAAGATAAAGAAACTCGCAACAGACATCGATGTGGGTCGAATACTTGCCGTGGGCAACAAGGTAGACGGTCCAGAGGATGAGGACATGATTCGACAGAGAGTCGAGGCTGAGGGGATATCACTCCTTGGCTTGGTCCCACTGGACAACTCTGTCAAAGAGGCAGACAGGAAGGGGATTGCGCCGATTGATCTAGACCCGAACTCTGCCGGAATGGTCGCACTCCGCGACATCAAGGACCGTCTCCTCCAAGAAGCCACAGCTTGAGGGTCCGAAACTATGGTTACATCCTGAAACATTTCGTTTATCTGCGGTTAACGACTGACCTAGCTCGGTTCTCATGACTTTCGTAGCTGATTCAGAAGCTTATTAAGCTGCAATTGGTCACGCGAAAGTATCAGCCACAGGGTTTGTATGCACCATGAAGAAGAAGGTACACTTCAAAGCTGATGAAGCAACGACCGGTCTAGGCGTCTTCAAAGGACTTGAGGTAAGAATCGGTCAGATTGTGGATGACGAGTGGGATGAGCCCATGGGTCCGACCCCCATGCCCGGGCCGACGACTCTCCGCTCCTGGGATCACAAACTCCTGACGCGGTATCAACCATCGTATATGCCCTATTGTCAAGTATGCTGTCTATGTACAATGGGCAAGTGTGACTTAACAGGCAGCAAGAAGGGTGCGTGTGGACTGACTCTGAAGGCACAGCAAGGCAGAATCGTTCTTGCTGCAGCCAACATTGGTACATCTGCACATCTGGCACACGCCAGGCATCTCGTAGATCATCTGATTGAGGAACATGGCCCACGCACACCTCTGATACAGGGTCCAGGTACCGAGATTCATGCTCCTGTCACTCGCCTGATTACCGGGATGAGACCCCGAACACTTGAGGATGCTAGCATCATTCTCGACTACAGCGAGTCGCAACTGGCTCATTGTCTCTCTGCAACCGCAACAGGTCAAGAGGGAAGCTGGATGGACTTCGAGAGCAAGGTCTTCCACGCTGGTATGATTGACCATCTAGCATTAGAAATAGCTGACATCGCTCAGGTTTCCACCCTCGGATTCCCACAAGCCGATCCAGAGGCTCCGTTGGTGGAGGCAGGTTTAGGGATGATGGATGACGCGAAAGCGACAATCCTTTGCATTGGACACAACATCGTGCCCGCCGCCTCTGTTACTGACTATATCACTGAGAAGCGACTTGGCGATCAGGTCGAGGTGGGTGGCATATGTTGTACCGCTTGGGACATAACTCGTCGTGATCCAAAGGCCAAGGTCGTAGGACCGATATCATGGCAATTGCGATTCATTCGCTCAGGCAAGGCCGACATCGTGATTGTTGATGAGCAATGTGTCAGGACAGATGTCGTCGCTGAGGCACAGAAGGTAATGACGCCTGTGATCTCAACAAGCGACAAGGCCGTCATGGGCCTGCCCGACCGGTCGGATGACCCGGTTGGAGAGGTCGTTGAGGATTTGGTTTCCAGAAAGATTCCTGGAGCCTATATAGACGACCACAGGAAAGTGGGGGAAATTGCCACCAAGGTCGCCATTGCACTCAAGCCAATCCGAGCCAAGAAGAAATTCCTTCCGAGCAAGAAGAAGATTCAGAAGCTTGCTGAGGACTGCAAGAAGTGTATGGAGTGTGTCAGAACGTGTCCAAACGACCAGAACGTTCAGGAGGCTGTCTTGGCTGCAGCGACAGGCAACTTCGCTCCGCTACGCGAAGTATATCACAATTGCATTGGGTGTGCTCGCTGCGAGTCGGCTTGTCCAAATGACTATGAACTTCATAGCTGGATGGTAAAGGCAGCGGAGGCCGACTGTGATAAGGAGAGCTTCATGGTACGAACAGGCCGTGGTGCAGTGCAGGACACAGAGATCCGAAGAGTTGGACAACCAATCGTGTTTGGAGAGATTCCCGGAGTCATTGCCCATGTGGGCTGTGCCAACTATCCGGGCGGAGGCCAAGACGTTCACGACATGGCAGAGGAGTTTGCTAAGCGAAGATTCATCATTGTCACATCTGGCTGTGCAGCAATGTCTGCGGGCCAGGTCAAGGATGAGAATGGCCAGTCAATATATGAGCGCAGAGATGGAAGCTTCGATGCAGGAAGCGTTGTCAATGTGGGCTCCTGTGTAGCTAACTCACACATTGCTGGAGCTGCAATCAAGATTGCAGCCATATTCGCCAAGAGAAATCTGCGTGCCAACTACGCCGAGATTGCTGACTACATCTACAATCGAGTCGGTGCTGTCGGTATCTCTTGGGGTGCCATGTCTCAGAAGGCCGCGGCAATCGCAGCTGGATTCTGGCGGCTTGGAGTTCCAGTGATCGTTGGTCCTCACGGATCCAAGTACAGGAGAATGCTCCTTGGTAGAGCCGACAGAGAGCAGGACTGGAGAGTCTGGGATGCTCGCACTGGCGACAGAGACCAGATAGCACCGGGTCCAGAGCACCTCTTCTATGCCGCAGAAACCAAGGAGGAGGCCATGGTCATGACAGCCAAGCTCTGTCTTCGTCCCAATGATACTGGTAAGGGTCGTTCAATCAAGCTGAGCCACTACGTTGACCTCCATGAGAAGTTCTACGGATTCTTCCCGGAGGATGTACATCGATACATTCGGCGTGAAACTGACATCCCAATCACGCTCAAGGACAAGATACTGGCCCAGATGAAGGAGAACAAGTGGAAGGAACGAAAGATCCCCGACCCGACGCTCTTGAAAGAGCAGATCATAGGAGGTGGAACATGATGGTGATGAAACCAGTTCCATGGCAGACCGGTGAGATCTGCGGGCCAGACGCCGCCAAGGCTCTTACGAAGGCAAGTGTCATCAAGAGAGATCTTGGAAAGGCGAAGAAGCCTATTCTAGTGGTGGGTTCGGAGGCGGTGACCGAGAAACATCGCAAGGGTGACATGATTGACTATGCCATTGCCCTGGCAGAGGCCGGAAAGATGCCGGTCATTGCCACCGGCGGTGCAATCAAGGCATTCATTGAGAAGGGCTTTACGGGTGCCAAGTCTATGGGTGCTATGGAGGCGGCGTTCTATCTTCAGGATCCAGAGTGGAAGGGGCCTGCCGGCAAAGGACCCCATGACATGATTCTGATATTCGGCATGGCATACTATATGCAATGGACATTGCTTTCTGCTGTCATGAACTTCGGGACTCATCTGACAGCCATTGCACTAGGGCGTTACTACCAACCACATGCTAAGTGGTCGTTCCCAAACATGAAGGAGAAACAGTGGCATGATGCACTTGATGAGATACTTGAGCTAGTAGGAGGAGGAAAATAGAATGTCATTCGAAGATATTCCGGTAGATGTGGGCGTTGTATACGAAGGCGAGCGAGTAAGAGGCAAAGACATGTTTGTCGAGCTCGGCGGGCCAAAGATGGAGAAGAAGTTTGAGCTCGCACTGGCACGAGAGATGGATCAAATTGACGATGAGAAGGTCACCATCATAGGACCGGACCTGAAGGACATGGAGGAAGGAAGCTACCATCCCTTGGGAATCCTTGTCGAAGTGGCTGGAAAGGACATCGAACCGGATCTTGAAGGTGTCGTCGAGCGACGAATCCACGAGTACGTGAACTTCGTGGAAGGCATGATGCACCTCAACCAGAGATACGACATTTGGATTCGCCTGAGCACGAGGTCCTATGGGAAGGGCTTCAACACACTGGAACATCTGGGGAAGGTCCTGATTCGACTCTTCAAGAGTGAGATGAACATCATAGAGAAGATACAGGTGACTTTTCTGACGGACCCAGAGAAGGTTGCCGAGCAATACGATGAAGCCATCAACAGGTACAATGAGCGAGATGCGCGAGCCAGAGGTCTCAGTGATGCCGAGGTTGACACATTCTATGGCTGTTCTCTCTGCCAGTCATTTGCTCCAACTCATGTGTGCATGATAACTCCTCAGAGGTATGCGAACTGTGGCGCAATCAGCTGGTTTGATGGACGAGCGGCTGCACGCGTTGACCCAAAGGGACCTCTATATGCCATTCCAAAGGGCGAGGTTATTGACGAGTTTCGTGGCGAATACACAGGTGTCAATCAGGTCTATGCAGAGAAATCGCTTGGAAAGGTCACATCTGTGGCTCTCTACAGTGCCTTTGAGAAGCCACACACAAGTTGTGGCTGCTTCGAGGCAATTGCATTTGTTATTCCTGAAGTGGACGGACTTGGTGTTGTTCACAGAGATTTCAAGGGCGAAACTGTCAACGGACTGCCCTTCTCTAGCATGGCTGACTCCACAGCCGGCGGTCGCCAAGTACCTGGTTTCCACGGACTTTCGATTGAGTACATGCGGTCTCCACGCTTCCTTCAAGTTGACGGTGGCTGGAACAGGATAGTGTGGCTACCGGATTCAGTGAAGCAGCGTGTCTACGAGTTCATTCCTGAGGATATCCGTGACAAGATTCCGACCGAGAATGAGGTCATGTCAATTGCAGACCTCAAGACGCACCTAAAGCAGGAGAACCATCCAGTGGTCGAGCGTTGGGTAGAACTAGAAGAAGAGGAAACGACGGCTCTTGCGGAGGTTGCTGACGGTAGCCAGGACTACGTCACTGTTCCTGGAGATCTTACTGCAATCGTGGGAGGAGTCGGTGGCGGTCTTGAAATCATCTTCAAGAACGCGAAGATATACGCAGAGAAAGTCATCATTCGCAAGACTGGCAAGGGTGACAAGAAGAAATGACATCAGAGGATGACGAGAGAGGACAGTCATTGGACGACATCTTCGGCGATTTTGCTGAGCTCGAGCTGGAGAATGTCACCATTGAGGTTGATGAGCTGAAGATTGCTCTTCGACCCATGGTCCAGAGAATGGCACAGGCTACAGCTAGGGCTGCATTAGATATGCCAAAGTCCCTAATTCCTTCCACATTCAAGGCCCCTCTTGGTGAGTACCCGGGAACGATCCGTGAGATCACTATCGGAGCCACAAAGAAGGACGGTGGGTCTCGTAGCAACTCCGTGACCATCGGAGGGCACACTGCGCCAGCCTGGGACCTGTTTCAGTCGCCCCCGAAGAATCCACCAGTGATTGCCGCTGACGTCTTCGACATGCCAATCTCACTCGCGAAGGCAGTGAAGACTCACTACAGGGAAGTAATGGAGGACCCTGCAGAGTGGGCAAAGCTCTGTGTTGACAAGTTTGGAGCAGACCTCATTACAATACATCTGATAAGCACAGATCGGCAGATTCGTGACACTTCTCCTTCGGAGGCCGCGAAGACTGTTGAGGAAGTGCTTCAGGCTGTGAAGGTACCAGTGCTCAT
>JBHLRV010000082.1:0-6619 GCA_048882205.1 Candidatus Thorarchaeota archaeon
CCTATTCTTCAGCATCACACAAAACCACAGTTAATACTTCAAGATCTGGCAGTCAGTAGGACGTTTGCCACCCATCTTCATCCTCCCACTCTTCGACCCACTTCTCCACAATGAGCTTGACCACTTCTATGGTGCTAAGGCCAGTCGCGGTTTGTACTTTGTAAATCTCTCACGCGGCACCCTGCTCTAGTTATTGTTTACGAAATTGACGAGTCTGATGATGTGTTGATGCTGGCGTTCAAATAGAAATCTCATAATGCGCTGCCCAAAGAACAGACCGATGAACAACACTGGGAAGGGAACTACGTCAATGGTCGGGGCTGCTAGATACTCTTCGACTGGCAGTTCGACCCAGAGAGCGAGGCTATTGTCAGTTGTGAGGTCAACTTCCAACTCTTTCAAAAGGAGTGGGGCGTCATTTTATAGAGGGGAGAAACTAATGAGGAGCTGGAGTGTGCAAACTCCGGGTCGTGGCATGACCGTGCGCCAGCAGATCGCACAAGTCGCGGTGGGATCTCGACGGCGAGGACGGTTTTCGCGGAGCCGAGCGATGCCCGGGCAGGCTGGAGGCCTATTGCAGTAAATGGGCCAGGTCGCGCGGAATCTACGTACGCGTTCTAGGCCCTCGAACCTTTGCTCTTTGGCACCGAGCGTTTGGTGTTGTAAGCGACTGCCTCGAGCAGCAACGCCCTGAGCGCGGTCTTGTCTATCTTGTTTCCCTCGCGAAAGTCTATCGCCCGCCACTTGTTCCCGTCCAGGCTCGCGTTGAAGAGCTTCTTGGGGTCAGGGAGCTTGGCTCCGTGGAAGAACGTGAGTTTTACCTTGTCCTTGTGGGCGTTGGCGAGGGCGTACATCCCCTCGTGCGACCAGACGGGGGTCCCCATCCACTTCCATTCTTCGACCACCTCGTGGTCGACCTCGTGGATGAGCTTGCGGATTTCGGCCAGCCTCTCGCCTCTCCAATCGCCCAAGTCCGCGATCTTCTTGTCGATCATCTTGGATGCGCACATATGGTCTGATGACTTTGTGACCGCCTTGCGCGGTTTGGCCGCCTTCTTTGCGACCTTCGCCGACCTTTTGGACGTCTTGCCGGCCATTGTGTTCACTCCAGGACTGCGGCGACTTCAATCTCGAAGGGCACGTTGAGAGGCAGCTCAACGTGCAAGTCTCTGGCGATATCTGTTGGTGGGCCCTTCTGACGTCGTCCGAGCCAGATGATTCCCTGTTGCTTGGTCGGGTACCGTAGCGTGTTGAACATCATTCTCCCTCTTCATTTAGCCTTCTATAGTGAAATGATCTAATGCATCATAGCTGAATGATTCAATAAGAGTATGTTGACAACCTCGCAATGAGTCCATCGGTGTCCAGAGGTCATTACACAACAAGATAAGCTAATACGAAGGTATACCGGGCTGATCGACCGACCCATTCTGCAACTTCTGCAAATGCAAGATTGTTCCTATTAGATTATTCTGCGTGACGTAGCTGTTATCGGATTGAATTCGAATCCCTGTAGATGGCTTTGAAAGAAGGTGTATGCAATAATGTTTGAAAAATCTCCAGCCAAATCAAGAGAATCGGTGCCGCTCTCGTGTACAACATTGTCAGTGATGACACAACTCGGTGATGCAGTTAGGCAATCTTTGATAATCAACATAGACGACAAATGTTGAAATTATCAAGACTTATTAGGACCTATTAATAGACGTACAGTTTGTCGATGCAGTTGGCAAGGGAATTGTGAATGACATGGCAAAGGAAAGGAGGCGTTTCAGAGAGGTCGCGGACTCGATGCTCATTCCCGTTCTTGAATTCGACCTCAAACTCTCTCTTTCATATGCCAATGAAAGGGCCCTTGAACTCTTCGGAATGGATGAAACCGATGTCAAAAGAGGAGTTCATCTTGACTCCCTGGTTGCAAAAGAACAGGTCGAAACAGTACACAAGGGCCTCCAAGCACTTCGGAACGGTGCCACACCAACGTCTCTAAGTCTTCGAGTCATAAGAAAGGACAACGTTATGGTTCCCACACAAGTATACGCTGACCAAATCCTCTCAGGCCAAGAGTTGGTCGGATTTGTTGCGTATCTTGTGGATCTCTCCCGGAGGGTAGCAGTGGAGGAGAAGATACGAGAGCGGATAAACCTCCTTGAGTACATTGTCGAGTACTCCAGCTTTAACGGGATACTGATTATTGACGACAAGTATTGCTTTGAATATGTGAACGACAAGCTCTGCGATATCCTTGGGATGAGGCGGGGCGAGCTTCTAGGTAGCGACTTCCGCCATACCGTTCATCCCGACAGTCTGGACATGGTGGCAGAACGATACAAGAAGAGACAGCAAGGGGAGAAAGTGCCTTCCACATACGAATTCAAGATACGTCGGAGTGACGGTACGCCGAGAGATGTACGCGTATATGCCAGCACAATGACCGGCAGCGATGGCAAGACCAAGACTGTCGCTCAGCTCATGGACATCACTGAACAGAAGGTGCATGAGCGGATGCTCGAGGACTCAGAACGCAACTACCGTCAACTTGTAGAAACAATGACTGCGGGAATGGGTGTGGATGACGAGAATGGTATAATCGTCTATACCAATGCGGCCTTGAATGAGATGTTGGGTTATGAGAAAGGTGAACTAGTCGGCAAACCGAATACGGCGATGATAAATGGGCTCACAAACGAAAAGGCTCGCGAAAGGAAGGCTGCCAGAAGAAGGGGCGAAGTTGAGCACTATGAGGCCACTCTCATTCACAGATCAGGAGAACTCATCCCCGCCATGGTTTCTGCAGCGCCTATGCATGGCCCAGATGGAAAGTACACTGGAAGCTTTGCCATCTTTACAGAAGTCACAGAATTAAAGTCTGCAGAGGACGAGGTACGCTTTCTGTTGGACCTTTTGATGCATGATATCGGAAATCAGATGCAACTCATCATCGCTGGCGGTGGTTTTCTCAAAGATGACTGCAGCTCGGAAGAAGTGTTGAGGGCCAAACGGTACATCCTCGATGGCGCCGATAGATGCCTAGACCTTATCACGAAGGTGAGAAAGGCAGAGGCATCCAAGAGAGAGCGTGTTACCCCCATTGACCTCACACCCGTCCTAAGAAAGGAGATTGACATGCTCTCGAAACAGTACGAAGTGACTCCGAAGATCAGCGGCATTCCGAATCGGGTCATGGTTCTGGCCGACAGTGCATTATCACAACTCCTGTGGAACCTGCTAGAGAATGCCGTCAAGCACAACGAGAACGATGATCGGCACCTGTGGGTCAGTGGTAGAAAGAGGAAGGAAACGTTCGGTCTGAGCATTGCCGATGATGGTCCGGGGCTGAGTGCCCTAAAGAAGAAGGCCATCCTCGACGAGGAGAGACGATACGGTGGTGTTGGCCTGCATCTTGTCAGACGTCTTGTCGACAAGTATGGGGCAGAACTTAGGTTGACTGACAGAGTGAAGGGTCGTCCTCGAGAAGGTCTTGAAGTGACCATTGAACTCAGGCTTGCGGATATGTCCAAGTCCTGAGCAATCGTGTTCTCAAAACCGCAATCATTATGACCTGGGTTAGGTCAGGGGAGCATCGGGGTGGTGTCTTGCAGCCCGCAAAGTCAATTCTCATCAAGAATGGCTATCTCCTCACATTAGACAAGAAGCGTCGTATCATTGATGATGGTGCGGTCTTTGTGGAAGAAGGGAGGATAGCAGGAACCGGAAGAACCAGTGAGCTCTCTGATGAAAAAGCGGAGCTAGTCTTGGATGCAAGGAATATGATTGTGATGCCTGGTCTGATTGACACACATGTTCATCTTGCTCAGGCGCTTATACGAGGATGTGCAGACGATGTGTCTCTGGTTGATTGGTTGAAGAGATATGTCTGGGTGCTTCAGGGCAACTTCACCGACGCTGATGGCAGGGTTTCCGCAGAGCTCTGCATGGCCGAGATGATCAGGACTGGAACCACCTCGTTCGTAGAATGCATGATTCATACCCGCTATGGGTTCAATGGTATTGCAGAAGCGGTTGAGAAGGCTGGTTTGCGAGCTGCCCTGTCCAAGATAGTGATGGACTCGACTGGTTATGCAGATAGCGATGACATAATGTATCCTGGGATGATTGAGGATCGTGATGCATGTCTGGATGAAACCGACCGAATGCATGCCAAGTGGCACAACGAGGCAGATGGGCGTCTGCAGGTATGGTACGGGTTGAGGTCCCTTGGAGCAGTGACTCCGGATCTGTTCCGAGAAGTAGTGCGCCTGAGTAGAGAGAAAGACACACGAATGACAATGCACCTCGGCGAAGTTGTGGATGATCTACGATATGTGAAGGACAACTTTGGGATGACCTTGACTGAGTTTGCACAGGACATGGGTTTGCTTGGTCCAGACATGGTGTTTGCACATGGGATTCACTTCGATGACGCTGACCTGAACCGTTTGGCCGTGACACAGTCCAACGTTTCACACTGCCCCTCAAGTAACATGAAACTCGCCTCCGGCTTTGCTCGAATCCCGGAGATGATAGAGATGGGAGTACCGGTGTCTCTAGGTTGCGATGGAGGGCCCAGCAACAACACCTATGACATGATTAGGGAGATGCGGATGGCTGCTCTCATCCACAAGGCAAAAGTCGACGACCCACTTGTAGTTCCGGCAGAACAGGCAATTGAGATGGCGACACTCGGTGGAGCCAAGGCCATGGGGATTGCAGAATCAGTGGGCTCTCTTGAGCCAGGGAAGCTAGCTGACATCATCCTCGTCGATATGAGAGATCTTGGCTTGACGCCCAACTCGAACCCCGTGTCAAACCTTGTGTACTCTGGAAGTGGCCATGCAGTCGACACTGTAATAGTCAACGGAAGAGTTCTGATGACGAACAAGAGACTATTGACTCTGGATGAAGAAACTGTGATGCGGAATGCAGTGGAGCACAGTCGAGCACTTCTAGAACGGGCTGAGATAGAAATCAGACCAAAATGGCCGGTTGAATAGGTCTCTGAGTTTCGTACTATGCTATGATTGCCTCCCTGTCAAACAGCTTGGCACCAATGACCAGGAACACCACTGCAAATACTACCATGTATGCCACATTTCCGAGCAGACTCAAAGGAGTAGCTACTCCCGATAGAACGCCGTTCAGGAAGAGGATTGCATGGCTGAACGGTATCGCGAGGACAAATAGGCCAAACAGGCCTCCGTATTGCAGGATACTTCCTGTGAAGCCAAGGATTCCTATGACCATCGTAGGAATCAGAAGAATCAAGTTGTTGATGGACTCCGCGGTAGCTTGGTCCTTCGCCAGACTTGAGACTACAATTCCAATGCTAATGGCGCATAGAAGAATGAGTATCTGACAGAAGAAGATGAGGGGAATCGCAGTAGGATTCACAGTATAGAGGTTGATATAGAAATCCATAGCCTCTGGTGGGAGGGCCACGGCACGAATCACGATCGACCAATTGTAGAGAAGGATACCGACCACGGTGAATACTGAGTAGAACATTGTGAGTGCCAGCCCGGCGATTAGTTTCGCAATGAGAATGCTGACTCTACTCATTGGGACAACAAGAAGCGCCTCCAGCGTGTGTTTCTCTCTCTCGCCCGCAAATGACTGGCCAATGTAGGGTGATGGTGCCATCACGGATACGATCATCACAAGGAAGACTGCGAGGGAATGACCATAGGTGGCCTCAGGCGTGATCGTGAACCAGGCTACCTGAAGGTCCCTGATGACCAGAATCTCGTTGATGACCTCCTTTGCAAAGACATCAATTCTCTGGGCAGCTGCAGTGGCTCTGAAGTTACCGGTGTTTACCCAAATCACTAACGTACTTACGTTGGCTGTTTCCAATTGTTGTGTGAAATTGTCCGGAATGAGAACCCAAACAGACAGCGTCCTGTTTCCGACCATGTTGTCGCCGTCTTCTCTTGTAACGTTCAGCAGTCGCTCAATCAGGAGACTAGAAGTGTTTCCCTCGATAGCACCGTATAGTGTGTTACCCCAGACACCGTCGTCCTCAAGCGTAATGAACACAGTTTCAGGTTCAGAAGTAGTCTGGGCCACAATAAACGAGAGAAAAGCGCCCTCGAACAACCACGCAAAGAGCGGACTGACGACTAGCCCGAAGACGAGCCAGCGGGAACGGAACAATGATTTCAGCTCTTTCTTGATGAGCCAAATCATCTTTGCGTTGGGTATCCGGTTTGCCAGACTATTCACCATTTTCTGCGTTGCAATGACAAGTTATGTAGTTTTCAGTTGATACTAGTCATCTCAAGATCGGGATTATCCTATCTGTGATTCTCTCGAATACACTCGCAGCAGCATCACCCATCGGTCCCCTGCGCCGTAAGTAGTGCTGGATCAATCCTTTATACTTGGCAAACCGTAGCTTTGTTTCGGAGAAGTCGCCTGCGAAGAGAAGTTCGTGTCGACTTGCCTTTCCCCTCTGTTTCCTCCACTCTGGCTTGTTGATACGTTCTCTTACCTTAGTATAGAGGCCCGTGCCAACAATCGGATAGGGAAAAGAATAGGAAAGATAGTCCAGGGGAAGACTCGAAGAGAACCTCAATGAGTCAAGAAGTGACGTGTCTGACTCACCAGGGTATCCGAGTAT
>JBHLRV010000083.1:0-6522 GCA_048882205.1 Candidatus Thorarchaeota archaeon
CCTGCTTGTGCTGTTTGACAGAGTTTCAAAACTCAAGCGGCGCAAGAGAGCAAAGTAGCTTGCTTGAGAACAGCATTATCAATGTAACACGGTGGGATTGGAAATGAGTGGAAGTGCGGTTGTTGAGAGTATTCCAGTACTAAAGAGGAATCTTGGGATAACGGATATTGAGGCCAAGGTGGTTCTCTCGATTTTCCTCGGTGGTAATCTTACTACTGGGGGAATCGTCGAGATCACTGGAGAATCAAAGAGGAAGGTAGGAAGTGCGCTCAAGCGTATGGAGAAGAAAGGTTTGGTCCGGAAAGTAGAGGGCGTAGTAACAGTCTATCGACTGGCTCCTACGATTCTTGCATTAGAGGATGTGCTCTCTTCTATCCAGGGAGATTTGTCCTCATTCTCTGAGGAAACTCGGAAGTTGTTCGAGGATCAGTCCGGAAAAGTGGACCAAGGCATCGAAATGGTCATTGAGTCCCATAAGAACACAATCGATGATGGAAAAGTTGCTTTACAGAGCTATGAGTCTAATACGATTGACACCGTCCAATCCCAGATTGATACAGTTGCCACTCTTACGACACAGGTCCTCAACGAATTTGCAAAAAGTATCGAAGAAGCGTTGACAGGCCTAGATGTGACTCTTGATGAAGGCCTTGGCACTCGACTCACTGCGCTTCAACATGAACTTGACAAGAGCCAGAAGACTCTCGATCGCAAACTCAAAAAGACAACGAGGAGTTACAAGAAAGTTCTTACTGCTGAGCGCAAATCATCAAAATCCGCCGTGGATGGACTAAGGAACAAGATTGCAGCTCTCGTAGAATCCCTCAGTGCCTCATTGTCTTCCACTCTAGAGGAATCAAGAAGAGCCGTACAGGTTTCCGGGGAACAAATGAGCCATAGGATCTCTGAAGAGTCGACCGGCGCATCTGATAGCGCAATAGCGGCGTTGACCACGGCCAGCGAAGAACTCGAGGCGATGCTCTCTCAGCTTGATGCACAATTGAGTACCAACTATCTGGTAGGCGAAGAGTCGCTGAACGAGATGATGTCAAAGAACCGAAACCTGGTTCGCGAAGAGGCAGAATCTGCCAAGACTCGTATTGAGGAGGCAGTTCAACTCTCTGAAACAGTGAGAGCAGATGTAGAAGAATGGAAGACTGAAGTTGCGGCGTTTATGGATGTAGCAACTCAGTCGCTGAAGTCCCAACTTGACCAGATCCAATCTACAGAGTCAAAGTACCTGGAAACCGTAAAGACATCAGCGTCCAGTCTCATTCATAAGACTCAGAAAGTGTTCGATGATGAGTATGAGTCCTTGAAGGATATGGCGACAAATGTCAATACTGAGTTCGAAGCAAACCTTGGAACCTGTCGAACATCCACACTGGCACTTCTGGAGAAGCAACTCAATGCACACGAGGAGAAGCTTGACAAGGCCAATCTTCAGTCGATTGCCGATATCGACGACTGGTCAAAGCGTGCGCTCACATCCATGAACGAGAATCTCACTCAAGCAGTAGAAGAAGTAAGTGCGATTCTGGACACAGAAGCCGCAGAGATTGACACGCTCGCTGAGGCGATAAACAGTAGACTCAAGTCTGCCTACAATACCGTGATGAAGACTTCCGCAACCAAGCAGGAGTCTGCTCTCACTTCTGTGAAGAAGATTGCGCATGACTTCGAAGCTGATGTCGGCGAGCGACTCTCTGAAGTCATTGCTGGCTACGCTGAAACTACAAAGTCTCAGATAACTGAGGCCAAGGCACTGTATGGCAGTTTCAACAAGCGTGTTGACAAACGACTCGCGGCAGGTGTGAATGCTCTGACTTCACATGCTAACAGAGTCCAGAAGGAGATCGACCAGGCAATTGAAGAGCAGGTAGCTCGGATTGATCAACACTCGGAGGGGATACGCAATGAATTCCATGTTCAAGTTGAGGACATAGCTAGACAGTTCATCAATCTGACGAAGAGCATTGAAGCCACTTTCAACGGATTCCTCTCCAGTCAGACCACCGAAGCTCGCGATTTGATTGCCTCGGTTCACACGGAGTTCAAGGGATCGCTCAAGTCAGAGATTGGGTCTCTGCAAGAGGATTCTCAGAAACTGCAACAGGAGTTCTCGGTGGAGCTGAATGCCAAGGTGGACGAGCTCGTGGGAGCTGTTGACAGCATGAGGAAGGCCCTCGAGGAGCTGACTCTGGAGAAGCGGACTGAGATATCCAAGTCTATGGCCGATGCTCTCAGTGGAATAGAAGATGCTGTGAGAAGCACGCAGGATGCTCTAAAGGAAATGGAAACTGGAACGATTCGCCAGTTCGCGGACAACATCGTTCAAGTCTCAAAGGAGTTCAAATCTACTGTCAATAGTGCACGCGACGGCATTGCTGAGAGAGTGGTAAGTGTCACAGACACTGCTGAAAGCGCGATGTCGAAGAATACTGCGAAGATCAAGTCCGTCATCGACACCTACTTCGCTGAACAAGATGAATCACGCGAGAAGCTTTTGGCAAGCACAAGCAAGAAGATGGATGGTCTTGCGTCCAAGCTCTTGAAGTCTTCCAATGATAGAGTTGAGAAGTTTCAGAAATCTCTTGCCAAGAAGGATGCGTCTAGGTCGGAAGCAGTAAGAACCACGAGAGAACAGGCTGTAGCGGCCATAGAGGAGCGGAGAAACGAGGTTTCGTTGGCATTCATTGGAGCGTCCGAGGGACTCGAAACAGCAGCAGGGAATCTCACGTCTTCATTGGAACAGCTTGGGACCAAACTGAACGCAGAGATGGCCACTATGGCAAGTGGCCTTACCAAGGCCGCGGACAAGGCGGCCTCGAAGATTGGAGAACGAGGCGAGAAGAGTCTCGGGGAGTATGAAGAGCTTAGTCGAGCACTACTCAAGAAATCGGAAGCTGGTCTTCGGAAACTGTCAACCGAATTCGGAGATAAATCAACAGGCCTACTAACAACCGTGGGAGAGGGCTTCTCTGACATGCCTGAAACATTCAAGGGCATTATAGACGCGTCTGTTGCCGAAGCCACAAAGAAAGTCGATGAATACTGTCATGGAGCCACAGCGGCGATTGACTCTTCGTTCTCAAAGTTCACTGAGTTGGCTCAACCAGTCGCGGAAGAAGCGCATGGACTTTTGCAGCGAGCTTCAACACTGGCAACAAAACACGTTGAGAATGCGCTCTCTGAAGCCAAACAAGGAGTTCTTGTTTCTAACCAATTCTCAGCCAGAAAGCTCGAGTCAATCGGTCTGGATCTCAAGACACATCTTGGCGGCGAAACAGCACGACTTGTGGAGAAAGTCAGAAGCGACCTCACATCCAAGAACTCCGAGATAGGTGCTAGTGCTTCAAAGGCCGCTACTGACACCAAAGAGGGAATGTCAGTTCTTCGACAGGGAAGGAATGATGCGCTGAATAGTCTTGCAGAACACGTGGATAGGACGATGCGGCAGTGGGGGACAGAGCAGAAGAAGGCCCTGAGCACGATCGAAGCTCAGGTTGATGAGGCTGTTCAAGCAGTCTCTGAGATCACCAATCGATATATGGAAACGCTGGAGGCTGTCAAGGCCTCCGGAGAGGAGTTGTTGGCAGTTCCTAGCGATAGGACTTGGTATGTCACTGGGAGTGATGAGATCTGTGCTCACATGCAAGACATGGTCACTAGAGCAGAGAAGTCAGTGGTCATTTCAGTTCTAAGTCTTGACTGCCTTAATCTCAAGAGGCTGGCAAAGTCAAAGGCTCCGAGACGAAGAGTACTCATAATCCCTGAGATGGAGGAGCCCAACCCTGAACTCGAAACCCTGAAGGGTTGGAGGATCTGGCAGACAGCGTCACCAACCACACTGGCAGTCAAAGATGACAGCGAGATTCTCATCGGAGGATCAGAGGAGTCTGACTCTGACCTTGCGATTGTGTCAACCGAGTCTTCATATATCCAGTTGTATCAACACTTCCTTGGACCGCGGCTGACCAGTGGACGCAAGAGCATGTCATAGTTTGATGCCGTAGACGATCGCGTCTTCATCGCCGTAGTATCCGCTCTCCTCGTACTGTGCGGACATACCCGCATGTTCGTATAGTCGGCGTGCGGCATTGTTGCTTTGACGAACTTCAAGTCTGCATGAGTTGATCTTGTGTGATCGTAGCGTATCAAAAGCATGATTCATCAGCGCTGTTCCCAGTCCCTCTCTTCTTCTCTCTGTCTTTACAGCAACGTTGAGGATGTGGCCAATTCCCTCGGTCACATCTTCCTCCCAAACGACGTACCCCAGGAGTTCCTCTTCAGTTTCTGCCACGTACATGAAGATGATTCTGTGTTGTTCTATTGGAACACGTCCTCTCCATGCACTGATAATGCGAAAGAGATCCTCATCCCATGGCCTCGGAAAGCTGCCGTTCTCAATGGCTTTTATTTTGGCAGCATCTCCTTCTTCAGCTGGTCGAATCCTCCAAACCATGTTGTTCCTTTCCTCCGCCTGAGAATCGCTACCTACTGTGAGTAGTAATCTCTGGTCGACTCGTTCTCCGCGGGACTGCCACAGGAGGGACAGAATGATGCTCTCTCTGGAACGGGCTCTCCGCAGAAGTCACAAGCTTTGGTCAGTCTCACATACATATGTCTGTCCTGACCAGCATTCCACTGTGTTTCTCTCAAGGTCGACATCTGTAGCGTTCGCATGAAGTAGAATATCAAGACAAACATCACTCCCACGAGCAGCAGACCTATCGCAGCATTTGAACCAGAGAAGAAGAAGAATGGAAAGACAAAGAAGAATCCTTCTCCGGGAGTCGCCGATGAAAATGCAATAATGACCATGCCTATGAAAACAGCGATGAAACCCGCGATGATTACTTGTTCTCCTCTTCTCAAGCCTCAACCTCTAGTCTTGTCGGTTTAGATCATACCACGTTCCTTCAGCTGTTCGACTATCCTGGAGTATCTATCGTCATCGCTAATCATTGTATTGACATCGTTCTCCATGCTGTGGGAGCCGGGCACAAGAGTCACCTTGACTTCAGCATCCGGGTAGACCTGCTCCAGACGATGGCGAATCAGAATTCCGATGAGACCTCCCATCGGACAGTGCTCCACGGTTGGCCTGAACAGCACTCGAATGAGATTCCCGGAAACCCTGATGTAGTCCTCTCTCACTATTGCAAGCATTGGGTCGGTAATGCTCACGGGGTGTTCTGGGTCCATAACCGGTCTGAGGGCCTCGAATACTTCGCTGCTGGTGGCCAATTCCATCTCACTATTTGGGCCCCTTCTGATTTCGCTTAATAATCTATGTGCACACGCCGTCCTGCGAACACCCCCGCACAACACATATTTGTGCAAAAGAGTATCTTACACACAGTGTGAGTTTTTTTAAGTCACGCCGCGCCGCATTGGGATGTAACAGAGAGGGACTAGCATGCCGTCTACACAGAAAGTGAAGAAAGCCAAACAAAAGGGCAAACGAAAGAAGAAGAAGTCCAGGCAGAGATCTCGGTATCTCTTCAAGATTACAGTCGTGGGTCCGGAAGATGTGCTCTTGGAGAGAGTGCTGGCTGTGTTTAACGAGCAAGTCGTCGCAGTGGACGGTATCAGAATCGGCGCGACGAAACTTGAACTCGCAGACTCTGATGTTAGAACTCTCTTCATGTCACCGGAGCATGCCGCTCTAGATATTCTTCTCTCCCTGACGTACAAGGGTGCTAAAGGTGTCATCATAGTCCTTAGGGAGGCTGACCCTCAGATCGAAACTGTGTATCGAAATGAGATACGAAACAACCTGGGTGAGGGAACACCAACTCGTGTCATATGCATAGGGAATTCAATTGATGATTTCAAGAAGAATGAGGTCAACAATGTCCTGGACGATATACTACACGAGATTCTTGAGGTCGCAAGTTCGAAGAAATAGCCCGGTAAGGCATTGTGATACAAAGGCTTTATTCGGATTCCGTGCTTGACTCAATTGGTGGCATTCGTGAGTTCGAATGGGAAGGACGACAACTACTGGATGGGTGTACGAGATGCACTACGGATGGTAGACTCATTCTTGAGGTGGGCCAGCAGACATCCAGAAGATGCTAAGACTCTCGATGAGTTTCTCGCTGAAGGGCTGGTTGCAGCAGCAAAGCGATGCGAGTCCTGTCTTGGAAAGGAACTTGGGTTGAAGTATGGGAAGGGAGCCGAAGAGATGGCTGAAGAGGCTCGCATGGCTGAATCGGATCTTGAGTCGTCGGAAGTCCATGAAGAAACAGAGTCTGATGAGCCATCCTCTTACGACTTCGAACTAACACCTCCTGAAGAACCCGTCACTGACACGAGCGTCACTGAAACCATCATGGACGAACCTGAAGCAACACCTGTTGACACCACTACTGCAGAGGGTGAGCCCTCCAGTCCCGAAGAGATTATGCGTTCAGTCCTTGCTGAGGAGATGACTCTTCAAAGTGAGGATGAGGAACCAGAAACCATGGATGAATATGAAGAGACCATTGAGTCTTCTGAGGACTTCACTCCAGC
>JBHLRV010000084.1:0-6503 GCA_048882205.1 Candidatus Thorarchaeota archaeon
TCCCACTTCTCATCCCTGAATCCGGTCCCAGAGAAGATCAAGAAGAGAGTCCTCTTGCACAAGATGACTGACGCGCCCTCCTTATCAGTAACGTTCTTCATTTGGGGATTCCCACCCATGCACGATAATCATGGTTGAGATATACAGAGCATCAGATACAGAACTCAAGGGAAGGTTAGGGTATGGAGTGAGGTACGTGGCTGACCTCACTTTCAAAGAACCCCTTGAGAGTTCTGGCTTCATTGTCGTCAAGATTCCTCCCGAAATGAAGACCTCACCCCATTCTCATAGTGTTCTAACTGAAGTGTTTGTTATAATGAGCAAGACAAGAATGGGAGTGTCCCAGACTGTTTACGACTTGAATGAGGGAGATGTTGTTGTGGTTGAACCTGGAGAATCTCACTGGTTTGAAACCCCTTCGGGGCCTGACGTGAATGTGATCGCCGTAAAGATGCCGAATCTAAAGGATGACAAGGTCGAGGAACAGGTAGACTAGCTATAGCTCATCATCCTCGTTCTCGAAGAAGATGTCCAGACTGTCCCTATCATAGGCTCTCCGGGGTGGGTTTGGCATAGCCCGCTTCAGAACGCCGTCTATCTCACTCCAGTCCTTGTATCTCATTCTTCTCCCGTAGACGCCTGCAGTAGTGATGACCACATAAGAAACGAGTCCAATCACAAAGAGTTCAGTCCTAGTTGCAAATGCAGACGACATGATGGCCATGGCAATTATGAAAATACCGCCGACGATCATCGTGTTGAAGAAGCAGTCACATCGGATCTGCATTCCCGGAGGACCAATGTTGAAGTCCTCGGGGTCCGAGCCAGGGGCACGGTTGAGTATGTAGTTGAACCAGGAAACAACCGCAACTGCAACACATATGACCAGAAAGACTAGTGGGTCCAACTCACACACATCCGTTCTTCACAAGTTAGGTTTCTGGTTCAGGCTCAGCAAGTTTGAGCCAGCTGAACCCGTATTCTCCTTCATACGAGATCTCGGCGTTTTCAGCAGGAGTAAGAATCAGGACAACTGCGTACTTCTCCACCACCTCAGGGCTTGAGTTAGTCACTTTGAACTTACCATTTGTGAGAGCTACTCGATGTCCAGTTTTTAGATTCCTTAGGTCATGATGTTCCCTGGTGTCAATGCCAACTCTCGCTTGAAGCTTATCGTTGCGAACGACCAAGGTTTCAGTTTCTTCTATGGTTTCAAGCGAAAGAACGTCCATCCAGCTATGGAGCTCTTCGGGCAGTTCCGTCAAATCCACAGCTTCCTCAGTCGACATTTCTTCGACGGGTGGTATGTGTCCTTGGATTTCATTCAATATTGGAGTTATCTGATTCGTGTCCCATCCCTTCTTCACGAACATCTTCAGTGCGTGCTCTGCAATCTTCTCTAGTGCGGGCTTGTACCGATCGTGAGAGGACGACGAAACCTTGTATAGCATCAGGAAAGATGCCAATGCACCTTCTTCTTTGCCATAGGCGACGCCTATCTTATACGCGGTGACGACCAACTGCCAAGCATTGTCGTGCTCATCGAAGTTGAGTGAGTGTTTTGCGATGTCATTCAGAAGAGCAAGAGTAGCATCGGAATATTGCAGCTTGCTCTTTGTGAGCGAGAAACCTCCCATGAACTCTCTCAAGACCTGCATGATTACGTAGAGCCCTTCCGAGGTTTCGATCATATCATCAAGGCCAACTCTCCTAATCATGCTGTCATATAGGCTGTAATAGTAGTCAATCTCGTCGTAGTCCTCGCGTATGAGAGCCAAGACTATACGTACGAAGAACACACCTGCCTTCAACTCCTCGTCTGAAACTGCAGCGAACATCAGCAGGCGAAATGCTTCCTCGGATATCTTCAGGGCATCTTCGATTCCCTCTCTTGTGCCTCTATACAGATGACAGATCATTTCAAGATAGTATAAGAAGAGAGTCAGGTCTGAGGCATGCTTGACAAGTTCCCCATGAGTCTCCTCATCATTAGTCAGGGTGGACACTATGAGGAGCCGCTCTATCTCATTCTGAACGGCCTCAATCTCGTTCGCCAAGGTGTTGTACTTTCCCGCCCTGAAGTCTTCAAACATCGTCGGAATGCCCGCCTTGATATCCTCAAGGAAGTCCAGAACGAATAGGGGCTGCCCTCTTGATAGTCTTCGGTCCAGACTCTCAGCAGGGGCTTTCACTGATCGAATCACTCGCAATGCGTGTTCCTCAATCAGACGAATCCGCGTGACCGGGTCGTATGCCTCCTGGCGAGCAATGCTGTACCTTACCTCTTCTCCGTAAATCCTCTCTCGGATCACGGTGAGTTTCCCTTTCAGGTCCTCGTCATCGATGGACTCTACGAGTTCGAGCACAAACGCTGACCCAACGATGCCCTCTACATCCACCTGAATCTCTTGTATTGTATTGAGGAGCTTCAGGTCGCTCGTTACTATCTTGGACTTCTTTGCTCTCATCGCCGCGAGAACGAGAGACATGTCATTCAGCTGCGGAAGAGCTGTTTCCGGCTTGTTGATGCTCTCCATCAATTCCTTGATGTCTTTCGATAGGGTTTCTTCAATCTGAATCATTTGCTCGACTTCTCTACGAAGATACCATCTGAGTTCTTGGAAGATCTGTCTGGTGACCCATAGTTCCATTCCAGCCTTCTCAGCTGCCTCCTTGATGATGAATACATCCTTTGGTCTATCACTGAATCCGCTGATGAAGAAGTTGGCATCAAGGTATACTCGCATTCATTTCTGACTCCGTTTTTTCGCTACTGCATGCTGGGTGAGGTGGTTATGGACTAACGAGTGCTAGTCCTGCGTGTGGGCATCCGTGCGGCATTAAGGTCTTTCGCTAAGGTGGCGTACTTTCACTCATGTATAGCCTCACCGGAAAAACGTTTTGATAGTTGATGACGGGACCCAAAACCTCCCATCGCAGCGTGGGTTCGATTTTCAGAATGGTCTGACCCTTTCTCGTTTCTATCGTGTTCAGGATAACTGTTATATCAAGGATTCGTCATCGCACAGACATTCGCTGGGCGGCCGATAGAGGGAGAGGCAATGACAGCACACGCTCGCCTGCTGTACAGAGATACGCAATGTATCCAGTGATAGTCAGGCTGGAGAAAGGACAAAGGTTTCCTGCAACTCCGCTTTCGAGTCGTTCTCATAGGGAGGCACGGAAACCCGTGAACGGAAGACTGCTTAGGATTCGACTTCTCACTCTTGCTTTTGTCATGTTGATGCTTCTTGGAATGATTCCACAAGCGGCCTGGGCAGGCCAACAGGTGGACCAAGAGGAAGAGTTGTTCCCTGAACCCTTCGATGGGTACAATCTGGATGACATCTATCTCTTCTATGATTCTTCAGATGAGATAATGTCGGCAGTGACACAGGGTGTCTATGATGTTGTTTCGTATCGAATAAATACCATTCATAGGATTCCTATAAGGTCTTTCAATGATTTGGATCGATGGCTCTCAGAGGAACCTTGGGTATGTGTCTATGCCCTCAGGTCCAACTTGACAGGCGTGATAGTTCCCGACCGACTTGTGCCTTGGGAGGAGTTCTACAGGATCCTCAGCGAATATAGACAGACTCAGCATGTTGTAGGAATGGGCAACACCCTCTCACTCGGTGAACATCTCAGGCCCGGCGACAGAATGATTCTACACAGCGAGGCCGAGGAGATTGATGGATTTCTGCTGATCCTTTACGACATTTGGGCCCTCTATGAAATCCTTGAAACACGAGCACACGTGGATAGCGAGTACGTGGGCGCTTCGGAAGACCTCAGAAACATGGCTCTTCAAGTCTATGGGGACAACCTAGACCAATTTCTCCGGAGAAGCATCGATCCTATTGATCCAGTTGGCCAGATTGACCCGGTGGAGCTGGAAGCTCGTACCGCAGAGATGTGGGACAGACACCAACCTGAGATTGAACCAGCAGCCTACAAGATGCTTGGTAATGGTTCGCTGCAAGAGCTCTCTGTTGAGAATCTGCCTACAGACTTCTCGCCAGCAGTGAAGGTGAGTTCTGAAGCAGAGATGAGCGTCAGTGATTTCAAGATTGGTGATATCCCTCTTTTCTCTGCTCTGAATGGTCCGATAGGCAAGATTGTAGACGTCTTGCTCAAGGTGCTCAAGAATGCTGGGAAGACGGCCATCTCAGTCCCTACTGACATAATCGAAACAATACAAGATGCATTCCAAGTCATTGAACCTATCATCGGAATTGTGAGCGACTTTGATGCAGAGTCGCCTCTCAAGTCTGTCATTGAGGCACTATCTTCAGAGTTCCCGTTTATGACAGAGTTCAAGGACTATCTGGATATTATCTTGAAGGCTCTCTTCAACTTCAGGGGTGACCTGTCAAGCATTCTAGAGATAGTTGGAGATCTTCTCACTTCACTATTGCCCGATTCCATACCTGAGATCGTCAAAGAGTTCCTCAACTCAATGCTCGGTGCCGATGGCGGCCTGTGGGACCTGATATCTACTGCAGTTTCGGGCGGAAAGGGCGTCTTCGATGCGATCTTCGGTTACTTCACTAAGAGTACTCTCGACTCGCTCCTGAACAAGACGCTGGCTGCAACATTGGGGGTGTCTCCCGGAGACCTGACACCAATCCTCGGACGGATGTCAGCTTTCGTCGAATCTGTTGTGAGCTTCCTAACAAGCCGCAATCACGTTCAGTTTCTGGAGGACTTGGGTACTGACCTTTTGGGGTCGATTCTCACTGTGGCAGGCATTGATGATGAGATCGAGAAGATAATGTCCATTGTGGAGATAGGAATGACTGCTATCAACCTTGTTGACGAGTTTGACTCCTCATCCATAGTCGAACTGCTTGGTGAGGTTTCCATCACCTTCATTGGAGAACCTGACATAACCATAGATGTCGAGGACTTCACAAGAAAACTCCTCAATGTGACAAGGGATTTCAAGGAAGCCGCAGATTCTGACCTGAGCCAGTTCAGAACGGACATTCAACAGATACTTGACGATTATACTACCGTTTCAACTGATATCAAGAACTTGGTCAGGGACATAATGGCTCTCTTGGGTGGACTCTATAACGACGCGTTTGACAAGAGCTCCATACCCGACATCTTTGACATCGCTGAGGACATAATGCAACTCGCAGGTTTGAGTCCTGGCGATCTCTCAGATGTCCTGGATGCCTTCAACCAAGCTGTGAAGCCGGTGATGGGCATTATAGCTTTGGTCTCAGACAGCGATGCTCTAAAGACCATGGTTTCTCAGACTGTGAGCAGCTTTGCGTCGGAACTGGGCTCGTTGCCTGAGGTCTTCGAGAATGTCTTCAAGTTCCTCGACCTTAGCGATGTGTTCAGCGGTCTAGGAGTGGACGTCGATTCCATCCTTGGCACTGCCGGCGAGATAGTCGGCGGGATCATGAACATGATCCAGATGGTGAAGGGCCAGTCGTTCCAAGGAATAATGCAATCTCTGCTGATGTCCGCAGGGTCCATCATCGGAACCTTTCCATCGTTCGATGATGTACCAATTGACGCTTTCCTCAAGCTGATGCAGTCCTTCTTCCCAGAGGCGTTTCAGTTCGCGAGGGGCGATGCTCCAAGCCCCACTGAAGTCATCAACCAGATTCTGGAATATGCCACGGGTCATCTTACAGGTGTAATTGACCTCTCAGTGTTAGAAACACTTCTCGAGTTCTTCATGGATATCAAAGGCATCTTCACAAACGGTGTAGAGTGGCTCATTGGCAAGATTCTGGATTGGCTAGGTGGGATGCTCAACCCAGTATTTGACGAACTCGAAGAAACAATCACAGACATCTTTGGCGGACTAGACGACCTGCTTGGTTACTCGGGCAAGATCCCCATCGGGCTCGGTCAGTGGTCACTATTTGACTTCACCTTCGCTTTGGGCATCAGAGCCAACTTCGCAATTGACCTGAGTCCGCTATTCGAGATGATTACTAGCATGATATTGGACGCCCGCAGCGTATTCTCAGTCGGGGAGATAGGCGAGTTCTTCAAACTGCTGTTCTCGTTCTTTGAGATAAGTCCCCAATTCTATGCCGAGGTCGGTGTTGGCGGCTTTGACTCATCGAAGAACGCACTCATGGGAACCATGCTCAAATCATTAGGCCTTGAGCTTGCCTTCGAGGGCAGTGCTAGGTTTGTCCTCAACTTGTTCACATTCAGAGGAGGCGTCTTTGAATGGGACAATTTCTTCAAAGTTGTAGAGTGGGGTCTACACATCAAGATACACATCGGGAAAGTATTCACTCTCATTGATTTCTTTACTGCTGGCACTGGTGGTGGAGCCTTGTTGGCCGTCTCAGAGTTCCTGGGGCTTGACACCATCACGCTGACAATATACTTTGACATCGTCCTTGACATTGTCAAGATGGCGGCGACTGCCACTGAACCGGAGACCTCCACACTCACCCTTGAGATTATCTTTGGCTTGGCATTACATATACCGATAGAGCTCATAATTGTGGCAATAACGC
>JBHLRV010000085.1:0-6497 GCA_048882205.1 Candidatus Thorarchaeota archaeon
TCCTCCAGTGTCTTCGCAACCGTTTCTAGGCTCTGGTCCTGATTTCCGACGAGACCATAACTGATTTGGGAAACTGCTCCATCTGGAAATGTGAATTGGGCATTGAATAAGAATCTGTCCTCCCGGCAGACTACATTGGCGGCCAGGACGGATAGTATTCCGTTGGGTTTCAATACTCTATGAACTTCCTCAAACACTGCCTTCTTCGTTTCCCAGTTTCTCATATACCCGAGAGAGAACCATAGTGTCGCGACATCAAACGTATTTCTCCGAAAACAGAGACTGCGGCCGTCAGCTACTGTCCAGTGGGCAGGCTGTCCATGTATCCTTGCCTCCCGGATCTTGTCTAGGCTAACATCCACTACACAGACTCTCTCTTTTTCCAGTCTTGAAACAAGTCCCTCGCCACCGCCTCCGATGTCAATTACTAGCCCTTCGAATTTAATCCTCTTGAGATCTATCTCTTGCAGAGGCACTTCGAAGACTGTGGGTTGCTTATTCATCAGAACTCGCTTCGACCTCGAACGATTTGAACTCTGTGGGTCCTGTGATGTCATGATGAGCGGAATCCTGCCTCCCCCATGACACACTTGTGTGTATCACTGGGAGAACATAACATCTCAAGTTCTGTGTTTTCACATTTCTACATCAACGAAACTAAAGAGAATCCCATTCTGGTGGTAACGCGATGAGTATAAGATGTGGTGCATGTGGCTCTGCAAGCAATGTCCAGATGGTCTATGATTCACTATCGGAAGAAGGTGAACTGAGATGTCAGTCCTGCGTCAACACGCGCTTCCCTCTGGGCACTCGCATCGTCAAGTTCACTGACAGGTCACGTCCGCTTCGACGTGCCTACTACATGAGTGTAGAAACCGAAGACGATCTGGAGTTGATCTTGGATGTCGGGAAAAGGGCACGAAAGATAAGAGCGAAGGGATTTGAGGCGTGCTTCTATACTGCTCATATCCGGGAGAAACACATTGGTCCTATGACGTTCCCTCTAGGTCGTCCAGAAAGCAACATCATGCTACGCGGCCATGTAGACAAACTTCGACTTTGGATGGAAACATCGAAAGTCCTTCCTCGTAGCAAGTATAAGACCGAAACCGTCCCCGAGATACCCTATCCACTCTTTGCTCCTATAAACCCCTAAGCAGTGGAAACAGGCCCTTCGACATAAGGGCGAATCTGGTGAATATTCCTTCAATTAGCTGAGAATCCTCTTACGAACTCAAGAAGACCGTATCGTGCATTCTCTTATACTTGATACGTTCGGCTGCCACCACCACGTCTCCGGACGACTACGAGTAGTGCTATCCAGAATAGCGTATAGATCACAAAGAACCAGTCCCCCGGGCCCCAGGGAATCCATTGCTGTAGTGGGGTCGAAAAGAGCTGGTCAAAGAAGCCGAATATGTATTGGAAGAATGTATCCATATACTCAGGTTGTGCGAACTGCAATTGTAATCACCCATAGTACCTTGTCAGTGTGGGTATCACGTTGTTGTACGCCTTCTGACTTGTCAGTCTTGTAGGTTTGTATCACGTACTCAGAATTTAACGTTCGAGGTTACTTAAGAAAATGTGTTGGGTATACTCCAGACTCATGACATCGTGCTACGACTCATCCGAATCCGTTCTCTCTTTGAATTCATCTCGTAATAGTCCGTAGTAGTACACACTCCAACGCTCTCCATCACTTATGCCGCACTCTCGATGGTGTCCCTCTCTCAAAAGTCCCAAGCGTTCTGCCAATCTCCAACTTCTCTCGTTATTATCGCGCGTGATGACTATCACCTTGTGGGCATTCAAGTCATCGAAGATGAAATCAATGGAACGTCTGGCGCCCTCAGTTGCGAGGCCTCTACCCTGATACCCTTGGTCCAAGAAATACCCCAACTCAAAGGATGGAACTTCCCATTTCTTTGGCTCTATCCAGATTTCACCTATGTATTCGTTGTTAGACTTGAGCCAAATGCCCATCACAAACCTCTCGCGTGCAGTCCATTCCGCAGCGTGTCTTCTGACCTTAATCTCGGCGTCTTTCTCGTTGTTTATGTTCTTGACCTCTTCTGCATGCTCCATGAGCAGCTCCCGGTTGTTGTTCCTCTGCAGCAACCTATACAAATGACTTCCATCTCCTTTGGCATACTTCTTTACAACTACTCTGTCAGATTCGAGTATCGACGGTATCT
The DNA here is from genome assembly GCA_048882205.1 of Candidatus Thorarchaeota archaeon. Classification (GTDB taxonomy): domain Archaea; phylum Asgardarchaeota; class Thorarchaeia; order Thorarchaeales; family Thorarchaeaceae; genus SMTZ1-83. The sequence goes on from JBHLRV010000085.1 coordinate 2,199, forward strand.
CAAGTAGGAGCTTATGCATGATGAGAGTGACCTCCCTGTGATTCAATGCTAGAGCATGTCCTCGACCTAAAAGTGCGCTGTTCGACACTACTACTAAGTCCCTTCGAATAATCCCGGAGTCAAAGCTCGGGCGGACTCTAGAGATGGATTGGTTCTCCCGGAACCTTAGGGAACAACGTTATCTCCCGAATGTGCGACCGTCTGGCCAGAAAGCGCACAAGTCTTTCAATACCTAGGCCTCCGCCAGCACTAGGACCTAGCATGCTGGCCTTGGCAAGCTCAAGATAAGAGCTGAATGCCTCCAGTTGCAGCTTTCTCTCTTTCAGTTTTCTTACGAGTATTTCATACTTGTAGTCCCGTTCTCCGCCAGAGAGCGCCTCACCAAACCCATCAGGGTAGAACATGTCATAGTTCACAAAGTGTCCTCTTCGTTCCTCTTCCTCTCTGTCGTAGAACTCTCTCTCGAAGTCGGTTATCCAGAACAGGTCCTCTTCGACACGAGAGATTTGGGACTCGAACTCTGGTCCTAGTTCCGATCGGAGATCCCAGCTTGAATATACACGAAATGGTTTCTTTGGGATCTTGATGTCAGATTCCAATTTCGTTAGCTCATCCCCACAAGTGTCCTTCACTCTTGTGAAGACATGAATCATCAAGTCTTCCATTAATGATCTGAACTGCTCCGCTGTTCCATCCTTGATTTCTATGTCCAGTTGCGAGAACTCGAGAAGATGACAGTCACTCTTGATTCCTTTCTCCAATCGAACATTCGGGGACACTATGTATATTCCCTTGACATCCATAGCACAAACTGCAATCTGCTTATGCATAATCATGCTCTTTGTTAGCTGGAGTTTCTGATTTAGGTACTCAATAGAAGCCTCATAGACAGGGTGGCTCAACGGGTCAGTGATCGGGGATATGATCACTGGCATAAGCTGAAGGAGCCCTTCCTGATGGAGGAATTCATGAATCGCAAGCAGTGCCTCGGTCTGTATCCTAAGTATCTCGGCTATGCTTTCACAATCCTGCAGATGTGATACAACCGGTGTCAAGATTGGAGTCTGTGTCATTTTCATCACGTGGAAAGTGTACACATTCCAAAGAAGAACCTAAGAAAAGGTCTTGCCAAGGAAATCGGGAAGAATAGCAAGAATAGCAATAGGACTATAAGTTCAATGGAATTATTTTCCATCATGACAGGATTGGATGGTAAGGACTACCAGATTCTTGAACTTCTCAGAGAGAACTCCAGAATGACAACAAAAGAGATGTCCAAGAAACTTGAGATCCCTCAAACGACTGTCCACAACCGAATCAAGAGGCTGACAAAGAGTGGCATCATCAAACGATTCACAATAGAGCTTGATAGAAAGAAGATTGGAAGGGGCCTTGTCGCTTATATCTTGTGCACAGTTTCCTATCGTTCAGCAAGAGGACAGAAGATCAATCAGTACTCTGTGGCACAGGGAATTGAGAGAATGCCGGAGGTAGAAGAGGTATCCATCGTAACCGGAGAGAACGACTTGATCGTGAAGGTGGCATTGAAGGATGTCGAGGCGTTGAATGACTTCGTGATATCCACGCTGAGAAATATCGAAGGTGTAGAGAAGACAGTCACCAGCGTTGTTCTCTCAGAGATATGATGCAAGTCAAGGCCACGGATTACTAAGAGTGCCAATGAAGTAGTGATGGGCCGGGCTATGTCTGAAGACTTGGCATGGTGTCCAGTCTTGCTCAAGTCCGCACACTTATAATATTGGACGTCCGATACTTCCGCGGTGACTTCTGTTCTTGAAGCAAGAAATCAAAGGAAATGTGTTGAGCCCGCTGCCGGTGGCACTAGTCGGAGCCATGGTAGATGGTCGCCCAAACTACCTAGTGATTGGCTACATTTCACCGTTCAATTTTGGTAGGCATATCTTCTTCAGTCTGTACAAGAAACGTTACACAAGAATCGGTATCCATGAGAACATGACTTTCAGTGTGAACATACCTTCGGAAACGCTTCTAGAGAAGACCAGAATATGCGGAAGCAAGTCTGGTCGTGACCATGACAAGTCATCGCTCTTTGAAACATTCTACGGTGAGTTGAATACAGCCCCAATGATCCATGAGTGTCCCATCAACATGGAGTGCGAAGTCGCAGAGATACTAGACTACGATCCTAACGAGGGCATCATTGGGAAGGTAGTCCGATCGTATGCTGACAATCGAGTGCTTGAAGATGGCAAGCTTGACATGAGGAAGGTCCACCCCCTCATCTGGGCTATTGGGGGCGATTTCAACTATTATCGACTCGGCGATAGGATAGATGACTAGTATCTCTGGGTGAGTAGAAATGTCAGACCGACCGAGAATCGAATCCAGTTATCGGTGAAGTCCTTGCTTGTCCAGCACAAGTTAAATGGAGGAGAACATCTGGATGGCAACTGAAGTTGATAGAATGTCAGCATTTCGGCATGAAACAAAACTGAAGGATGGGACTCCGGTCTTGATTCGACTGTATCAACCCAGTGACATCAGCGAAGTCCAACTTGGACTGGAGAAACTATCAGATATGTCACTGCAACTCAGGTTCATGACGAGTCTGCGGAACCTTCCTGATGACCAACTGAAGAAACTCAAGAGAATCGATCATGAGCATCATATAGCTATATGCGCTTTTGACACGAGCCAAGACCCTATGATTGGTGTTGGAATTGCGAGATACGTCCGGGTAGAGAAAGAGCCTCACATTGCGGAAGCTGCCATAACAGTCATCGATGAATACCAGAACAGAGGGCTTGGAACAGAACTCCTGTATCAATTAGGAAAGATCGGCCTCGAAAAGGGGATTCATTTCCTGAGGGCACATGTGTTGTCAAATAACACTCCGATAATTACGATTGCCAAACGTGCTGGTGCGAAGATTACTCACTATGAGGGCTCAGTTCTACAGATCGACATACCTGTGTCAGAAGCTATTGAACTCATGGACCAGAGAAGAACCTGACTCGAAGCATTGGATCAATCAGGGGCTAAGGGCGACAATACAACTTAACTGTTGGATGCCGCATTGATCGCGTGATGAACATCGTTCAAGCAATCAGAGAACTTCCAAAGGCCGAGTTGCACATTCATCTTCTGGGGGCAATACGCCCAAGTACGCTTCTCTCATTGATTCAAGAAGGAGAGCCCGAATCAAGCTATAGGACTGTAGAGGATATCACTCGACTATTTCAGTTCCGAACTTTCAGACACTTCATCCTGGCCTACACCAAGGCAGTTGACTGTGTGACTCAAGAGAAACAGTTTGAGCAAATCACTCTTGAGGTGCTGGAGGATTGCGCCAACTCCAACACGCGCTACGTTGAGGCAAGCTTCTCCGCCATAGACCACATCCAGAGAGGACTAGGTTATGAAAGGATGCTCGACGCCATCAATCGGGGTATACGGAGTGCAAAACGTCGTTTCGGAATAGAGTGCAACATCAGAATCGACTTTGTTCGCAATGAAGGTCCAAGGGGCGCTATGAGAATCCTCGACCTGATAGAGGCGAAGTCTGACAACGTCATTTCAGTCGATATTGGGGGCAGTGAGGATCTCTATCCTCCGAAACCTTTTGCGGACGCGTTCCATCGCGCCAGAAGACTAGGTCTTCATACAGTTGCACACGCGGGTGAGGCTGCTGGACCGAAATCTGTTTGGGAAGCCATTAAACACTTGAATGTTGAGCGTGTGGGACATGCGGTCTCAGCTGTAAGGGACAAGAAACTCCTCGACCGAATGAAGTCGCGAGGAATTGGTATTGAGTCCTGTCCGACAAGTAATCTAAGGACTGGGGCTGTACAATATCTGCAAGACCATCCGATAAAGGAGTTCTATGACCGTGGACTCTTAGTGACTGTGAATAGCGACGACCCAACATTCTTCCAGACAGACCTGAACAACGAATACCAGCAGCTCAATCAGAACCTTGGCTTCTCGATATCAGATCTGTTTCAGCTGTCTATTAATGCGATTGAAGTGTCATTCCTGTCGGAGGACACCAAGGTCAGAATGCAAGAGTCGTTTACCAAAGAATCTGGACGGATTTTTGATTCCGTTGATTGATGCCTGAATCAGATTGAACCCTGCAAAGAAGTGTTACACCGTACAAGATTTGACTGCACAGCCCTCACTATGTAGTCCCAAAGTCTGGTATTATTCATCGTACGACCATGGCGCTGAAAGCAATGAATAAGAGCCGATACTATTGGGCAAACTGACAGGTGCCAGATTGAGCGTGGACAAGACGGGTGAATCGACATCAGAAAC
>JBHLRV010000086.1:0-6492 GCA_048882205.1 Candidatus Thorarchaeota archaeon
GCAGCCTCAATGCCTTCCAGTGCGGATCTCAAGAGGTCAAGTATCCCTCTGACTCCTTGAGAATCGTCAAGAGAGAGTGCCCCCTCAAGTCTGGCAATGGCCTCTCTCAGAATGCCCTTGTCGCCAATCTGAGAGACTATGTTAGACTTCTCTGCCACTTCAAGGAAGTGTTCGAAATAGGAAACTGGAAACGCGAATATCTCTTCGGTAAGTGGTTCCAGCTCACCACTCAGTCTTGTGATCTCTTCGCTGACCCTACTGAGTGGAATCGCGGACTCTTCCTTCAAGCCACCCAGAACTAGGATCATGTCCATCATTCGGCGCCTCTTTGGTGCCATACTGCTAGTGGACTCGGTCATTCGGTCACCTCCATCCACTTGCCAGCAGTCCCTGTGTGAACTGGGGTTGGTCCTAGCTTTTCAGCGCGTTTCGCCATTTCCTTGATTGCACTGGTGAATCTTTCGGGCTCTGCGCTGAACATGCGGAACATGTCGACTCTTTCGCCCTTCCAACCAATCGCATTCAGTATGTCGCGGGCGACGTCCACTTGAACCTGAGCTATCTCGTTGCCAGTACCACCGATATGACACCGGTCAGTTTCGCATGCGGCGATCATGACGGTGCTGGCGCCACGTTCAAAGGTCTTCAGAATGTCAACTATGGAAACCCTGCCGGCGCAGGGTACAGGGATCAACCGCGTGCTGGCAGGATATTCCATTCGCCTTGTACCAACGATATCTATGGTGGAAACAGAACACTCCTCGCAGTAGAAACAGACCGTGATTGGTTGTTCGGAACCTGCATTCTCCAAGACTGCATCAATCTCAGCCCAGAGCTGTTCATTTGAGAGAAAGTTGAGCTGTGTTGCTCCTGACGGGCACAGGCTCTGACACACTCCACATGCATGGCAGTTCAGAGTTTCAATTGCAGCCTTGAACAGTATCTTCTGTTCCTCGTCTTCCTCCTCCGGCTCTGGTTCTTCAATCATCAGGGGGACTCCACGCGGGCATTGCTGGGCGCACAGACTGCAGCCCACACAGTCGTCCACATTCAACACCGCCCCACGGGCGTTCTTCTCAATGATACCTCCTTGGAGCTCGTTATGCAATACCAAGGCCGCTGCTTGAGCGTCGGTCACTGCCTCGAACGCAAACTGTGGGCGGGTGACACCACCTGCGGCGACGACCCCACGTCTGCGGGTTTCTGTTCTTCGGAGCTTGCCGTAGAGGTCCTTTACATGCCCGTCCTCCTCGAGTGCGTAGCCAAGAGTTTCAGAGAGCTCTGCGACACCTAATGGCGGGAGAATCGCCGTTGAGAGAACGAGGAGGTCTGGAGTGACCTCAAAGTATTGGTTCATCAAGGAGTCGTAGATCTGCACGTGTGTTTGTCCATCTTTCTCCCATGCCATGCTGATTCTACCACGTATGTAGTCAACACCTTGTTCCCTTGAGTCCTTGTAGATCATCTCATTCTCAAAGGGAACCCGAATATCCATGTACACTATGCGGACATTTGCATCACTGACTCTGTGTACAATCTCTAATGAGTTGTCAATAGCGAAAGTGCAACAGAGCTTGCTGCAGTCTCTCTTGTAGTCTTCAGACCTGCTTCCTACACATTGAACCATGACAACATCCTTCACAGGTTTGCCATCTGAGGGGCGCAAGAGTTCATTCCCGGTGAGCATCTGAGAGAGCTCAAACTGCGTGATCACGTCGGGATTCTTGCCGTAGCGGTATTCATCCATCATTGTAGGCTTGAACTCTTCGAATCCCGTTGCTAGGACCACAGCTGATGTCTGAAAGGTCCTCTCTTCCTCATCGTCGCCCGCAACATAATGAATGGTAAAGTTGCCCATCTCACCCTCTGCAAACTTCACACGCGTCTTCTTCATGACATTGATGTTCTTGTCGTTCTCAAGTGCACTAAGCCGACCACTCAGTACTTCCTTTCCTGACTTTCCGGTGGGAGCGACCAAAGGAAGATGAATCACATGTCCTCCAAGTTCTTCCTCTATCTCAACTAGTGTGACTTGATAGCCAAGATTGGAGAGGCTCAGAGCAGCCTCGATGCCGGCGATACCTCCGCCAACTACAGTCACGTGACTTGAAACTTCCCTCTTCTCTGACGGAAGAGACACCGAGAGTGAAGAACGGGCGACAGATCCTCTAATCATATCAAACGTCTTCTTTGATGCCTCTGGTGAGTCCTTGTGTACCCATGCTGAATGCTCCCGTATGTTGGTGTAAACAATCTTTGAGGGGTCCTTGCCCAAAGCTTGAAGATACTGATCGATTCGTGGCTGGATCTTCTGACTGGTGCAGGCCGCAACAACAACTCTGCCATCGCTGTTGTCAATAAGCTTGGCAATGACCTCCAGTCCTTCTTCTTGGCAGACCAGGTCGTGCGTGACAACAGACTTGACCAAGTCTAGCTTGCCGATCTCTCTGTCAAGAAGGTCATAGTCTAACTGAAGTTGTTTTCCGCAGGTGCATAGAAGAACTGTCGACTTATCGCCCACTATTCATCATCTCCTGCTCTGAAGGATCTTACTGACTACGGCCCTGGCCTGATTGACGCTCTCGGGAACCTCGGCAGGACCAAGTGCAGTGCCGCATGCATACACATGGTCAGCGGCTACAACCTCTTCTTCGGAGGCCGGATCTGCAGGTCCCACATAGCCACTTGCCAAGTTTAGACCGAGGGATTCTATCAACCTGTCTGCCCCATCTGACGGTTCTAGGGCGGAGGATAGTACAAGTAGGTCCACGTTGAATCTGAGGTACTTGTCTAGCAGCGAGTCGTAGACGGTGACGTCAACCGTATTGTCATCTCGTGGCTCCACGAGGGTCACGCGGCCGCGGATGAACTCCACTCCTGACTGACGAGCTTCACGGTAGTATCGCTCATGTCGGTCGTACGTACGAATGTCCATGTAGACGACGCTGACTTGTGTGTCGTTTCTCTCGTTGGTCACAATGTTAGCATGCTTGAGTGCGAATACGCAACATATCTTGGAGCAGAATGGATAGTAGTTCTCGTCCCTGCTCCCTACGCATTGGACCATCATCACATTCTTGACCTGTGCCCCATCTGAAGGGCGCACCAGTGCTCCAGAGGATTCTCCGTTAGGATCAAGAATCATTGCCAATTCCAGCTGAGTGACTACGTTGGGAATTTTCCCGTAACCATACTCATCCATGGTCAGGGGTTGCATCTCATGATAACCAGTCGCTATCACGATGTCTGAAACGTCGACGCTCTTCTCAGACGAGGAGGCGTTCAGATTGATTGCCTTGGTTGGGCATTCCTCTTCGGCCTTCTTGACACCATCGTCAGTCTTCTCTGGGTCAAGAGTGACCGCCTGTGGTTGACACTGTGGCGACAGCATCTGAAATGCCGGTGATAGTTCTGTACAGACACCACACATGATACACTTCTTGGCATCTACGTACTTGGGACCAATCTCAAGCTTGACTGAGAACTTCCCAGGTGTTCCGGATATCTCCTTCACAATCGTGTCGGTCATGAGTTCAATATTGGGCTGATCAATCATGGCACTCCGATAGAAACACTTGCGGATGCCAGGGCGCCAGCTGTTGCCCTGGAAACAATAGAAACAGTCGTCACTGGGAAAGGCCTTGTAGAGATTGAGTGAGTTACCACCTATAGTGGACTGTCTGTCAACCAGTATCGTTTGTATTCCGTTGTCTGATAATTCAACGGCTGCAGTCATTCCTGCCACGCCGGCACCAATGACTAGTACTGGATTGGACAAGTACACGCTCACCTCACCTTGTCAGATGCCCCAAGATTGGATCAGCAGTGACGCGGTTCATTCCAAGACCCACTTCTTCCTCATCCATCCCCATGGCAAGGGCTAGAATCTGTGGATAGAGTAGAACCGGCAAGTCGTAGACCTCGCCATACGTGTCCTTAAGACCGAGCTGCTGGAGATCAAGCTGGTTCCCACAGGCTGGACATACTACTGTGATGAACACAGCTCCATATTCCTTCATGGACTTCAATTTGTCACGAGCCAGTCTAATGGCAAGTTCTTCATTGACCGGCAGGACTGTCGCTCCGCAGCACTGTTTCCACAACGGGTAGTCGACTACAGAAGCGCCCGTTGCTGTGACAAGCTCTTGGAGTATCTCAGGACTGAATTCGGTAACATCAGCAGGACGGAGAAGATGACAGCCATAGTGAATTGCTATTCCCACACCGTCAAGGGGTCTAGTGATCTTCTTCCGAATCTCTGAAACTCCGATATCCGAATAAAGTGCTTCAATGAAATGGCGCACATTGATTGTTCCCTTGAATTGGAGGCCAGATGCTTTCAGCTCCGCGTTGACCTTCTTCATGTCATCCTTGTCATGCTTGAGATGATGTAGAGCATCTTTCAAGGAGGCAAAGCACCCATTGCATGGTGTGACTATGTCATTACCATTCTTCTCTCCAATTGCCAAGGTTCGTGCGTTAACAAGTAGCCAGCCGAAATAGTCGATTGCACGCAGGTTTGGGCTCCCACAGCATGCAACGTCCTCCATATAGACTAGGTCCATGCCGAGAGATTGGGCCACCTTGGTCATTGCGGCCTCGTAGTTAGGGTAGTTCGCTGGGACGCTGCAGCCCATATACAGATTGTAGACTGGCATCTCACTCCTCACCCCTCACAAGTCTGCCAGTTCTAGTGGATTTCAGAATTGATCTCACCGCATCTGTCGAGAGACCTGGCACTTCTGGCTCAAGACCCAAGTCTTCACGTTCCCAGTCGTTGATGACTTCGTAGAGCTGGCCCTTCTCAATTAGTGACTGACCAAGCGCGAGAATGTTCTCAGGCACAATGCCCTCCTCAGATGCAAGATTCTTACAGTCAAAGATAATGTCAGTGACACGGACCTTCTGGGGACAACGTTCTTGACATTGAAAACAGGTCAGACACTCCCATATCTCCTTGCTCGACAAGACCTCGCTGCGCATTCCGAGCAGTATCATTCGAATAAGCTGATGAGGCTTGTAATCCCATTGGTTAGCAATGGGACATGCAGCCGTGCATGTTGAGCAGGCAAAGCAAGCGGAAAGCTCCTCTCCATTTGGCATGCCGCTTATCTCGTCGCGAAACTTCGGATCCAGTGCTGACATGTCAATGGGATCAATCAGGGTGACTGGCGGACCAGGCTTCTCTTCCGTTTCGGCCATGTTGAATTCACCACCACACCTTGAATGGCTATGTGGCTGGATAGCACAGCGAATTGGGAGCCTATATTAAAAGTTTGCAAAGGTGGCATTCAGACTAACAGCTGTGGAAGTCATGTTCTAGTGTGGGACTACGATTGACCACTTTGCTCTTGTTGACAGGACTTTGAGAGTGGTCTAGCCCTCGGGCAGACCCTTGTAGTATATCAGAAAGAGAAGAGAGAACATACCGATAAAGAGTCCCAACTCGTATAGAATGATGTATGGTAGTCCCTGGGTGACGAGAGGATATGACAGTCCCCCCCATACGGCAAGGACAGAGCAGACTATGACTGCTAGATAGATGACCCATTGTGCTCTAGGGCGCATAGCAAGAACGGTGTGGTGCCCTCTCTTAGGATTTTCTGTCGGCATCTTCTCGAATCTGGGAGACAACCGCTGCTAATTGGGATTTCAGGACTTCCCATCGACTGGTTGAGTCCTGACTTAACTCGGCCGCCAGCTTGAGGATGTAGCCCTTCAAGTCCTCGGGACTCCCCTTGAGCCCGCTCAGTGTGGTGTCGCCCCCAGTAAGAAGCCGGAGAACTCCCGTCAGTGCCACTCTGAACTTCTCATGATCTTGTTCGATTGAAATGCGTGCTGAGTCTAGCTGTTCTAAAAGTTCATTCAGTTGCCGGGCTATGGAGTTTTCATCCATTGCTAAAGACCCTCTTTGTTCGGCACAACTCTAGTCACTGTGCCGTCCTGAAGCCACATTCTTGCATTTGCAGCGGGGATTGTAGCAATGTCTTCCTTCTTGAAGGGACCATAGGGTGCCTCGTCCATACCTAGGAATGCCTCCTCAATTGGGCGTAAGAACTTCACGAGAACATACTCCAAGTCCTCGGCAGTCTTTGACACTCCGGGATCACCAACTCTTGGTCGTTTTAGTGTGGATGACGGCGTACCAGCAAGCGACTCCTTGATGAAATCGAGATGTCCTTCTATACCTCTTAGAAGACGATTGTAGAGCTCTTCCTCGGGAAGAGCCATTCTTCCACTGGGGCGTTTCTGCGTCAATGCGGCCTTGACTATCTTGGTTCTTCGTAGCATCAGGAGGTCTTTGAGCATGAATTCGAGGTTAAGGGCCTCCTCTGTTAGCAGGTCAGCCTGAAGCTGATCCTCTGCAGAGGTTTCAGTCAGAGCAAATCGCACCTCGGAGAGGTACTTCACCATCTTACTGAGTTTCAAATCCTCCAGATTCTGTAGCCCCTCGTTGTTGACCTCAGCAGCCCATGCATCACTTATCTCATC
>JBHLRV010000087.1:0-6488 GCA_048882205.1 Candidatus Thorarchaeota archaeon
GAATCTTTGGTACGAATGGTACGAATCCTGTGGAAAGATTGCCTCTAGTTTCGAAGCTGTGTCAGTAGAGCATTCAATCTCTCCGAACTGTTGAAGGACCGAAGAGGGTGTGTGGCCCGCGATTACCTCTGAGAGCTTGAAGGCGTCGAGCTCAATCTCTGGTTCTCTATCGGTTCTCTCCACCTCGAGCTTGCCGTCGTTGGGATCTACCTTGAACACTCCATTGTTCCAAGGACATTGGTCATCTCTCAATCGCAGAACCACCGAGTCGGTTGCAGTAGTCGGAATCGTTACTTGTCGGCAGTAATCTTCGAAGTCAATGACTCTCATCATCATGCAGCCCGAAGCATGCGACTTGGCATCATGGACTTCTGAGAAGAAATGTCGCACAGGTGACTCAGAGTCGGAAATCCATGTCACCTTCTGCACTGGTACAGCATATTGACCAACAAGCTCCACAATTGCAGGAAAAGCGTAATCGGAAGTATAGGCTGAGTATCCTACCATGAGCTCAATTTCGTCCTCTTTCCCTTTGAAGGAAAACTTCACCGCGCCTACTGGTTCACCGTTCCTTTCGAGTAGGTGATAATGATTGCTCTTTATCATCCGCTTGAGGGTACGAGGAGTGTGAAATGCACGGGAGCCGAATCTTGCCATAGACTTCTCGACTTCATTAAGAGGCCCTAGCTCATCGGGATTGTCAAGCTCTCGGTTTGAAATATCGGCGGGGCCCTTTACGATTCTCAGGTGACGTGGCTTGAAGACGTGCCTCATTCTGTTCTCGGCGAGGGCATAACCAAACTTCTCGTAGAACGGACGGAAGAATGGATCCAGGATGCTTAATGAAAGGCCCTCTTCTCTCATTCCAGGGAATGCCTCTCCCATGAGCTTCCTGATTAGACCCTTTCTCCTGTGTTGGGGCTCGGTGGCAACGCCCCACACAGCTGCGAACTTTATGTTGCTTCCACGGATGATGTTCCAAGAGTGGGAGAAGAAAGAAACATTCGCCACCACCCGTTCGTTGTGCCTAGCCACATAGGCCCAATCCTGCTCGTCAGGTCTGTGCCAACCCTGTGACCACTCCTCCTTTCTTATGTCTTCTGGATCAGCAGTCGGTTCAAAGACCTTCCACAACAAGCGGATGGTAGAGTCTCTATCCTCGTCTCTTCCCTCGCCTATGTCGTACATATGCACTGAAGCTGTGAATTGACAAATGACTCTTTCCCCCGGCGGATGTCTAGAAGTAAGACAAATGCACCCTTCCTAGAATGTCTTGACTCGAACATCCAACCAGAAGCTCAAAGTCTCCCGACTCAATCACCCAATCATGCAATGGAACGTCGTAGAAGGCTAGGTCTCCAGCTCTGATTTCCACGGTGACGCTCTTCTCTTCACCAGGGTCTAGGTGTACCTTCTGAAAGCCAACAAGCTCCTTGGGGGGCCTTGCGACAGAGCTTTCCAGGTCATGAGAGTATACTTGGACGACATCAGACCCAGCACGCCCACCGATGTTCGTTACAGTCACCTCAAGGGTAACGGAATTCTTTTGTTCATTAATCGAGGCACGGTCCAAACGAAAATCGCTATAGTCGAAGGAAGTGTATGACATACCAAAGCCGAATGGGAAGAGGGGTTCTATACCCCTCTCGTCAAACCATCGATATCCCACGAAGATTCCTTCGTCATAGTACACCTTCTTGTCAATTCCTGGAAAGGTGCGAGGAGTGCCAGTGCTGTGGGCTGGAGAGTCTGACAACCTCTTGGGGAAAGTAAGTGGAAGTCTGCCTGATGGATTGACCTCACCGAACAGAACATTGGCGATCGCTCTCCCACCCTCCATGCCGGAATACCAAGCCATGAGAACAGCCGGTACGTTTTCCAGCCAGGTGTCCATGACAATGGGACTCCCGGCTATGAGAACAACTACAGTATTGGGATTGACTTCAGCTGTTTCGATTATGAGATTCACCTGACTCTCCGGCAAAGCCAAAGAGTTCCGGTCTTTGGTTTCTGAGTCCTTTCCTCTGCCATGGTCCAATCCAACGAAGACGATTACAGCATCAGCCAGAGCAGCATCAGAAACAATGTCTACCTTGTCTGCGCATCGCTCTCTCATACCATCGAGTGGTGTGATTTCATGGGGTGGCACAACGCCCGAAGATCCTCCGTACAGGATTCTCCCGAATCTCTTCTTCAGATTCGGACCGACAAGTGCAATCCTTTCGATTGATTCAAAATCCAGGGGCAGGAGACCCTCCTCATTCTTCAGGAGGACCATGCCCTCTTCTCCTGCCCTTCTCGCGAGTTCGTGATGCTGAACGGTATTCCTCTCTCCCTCGGGCAAGCTTCCTGGGTCATCAAAGACTCCTGTCAGAAACATGACGCGGACATATCTTCTAACAAGATCATCTATTGTCTCCTCTGTGAATCTCCCTTCTCGATAGGCTCTCTCAAGGGAGTTCAGCTTGTACTTCGATGGCCAGGGCATCTCCAATGAAAGACCGGCGTTTACACAGCCCTCTGTAGTCTTGATGTTCCTGGTCGCGAGCCAATCAGACATCACGAATCCTTGGAATCCCCAGCGGTTCATCAGAACATCTCGCAGCAGATACTTGTTCTCCGAGCCGTAGACACCGTTCACCATGTTGAAGCATGACATGACGGCCCAGGGTTGTGCTTCTATAACAACAGCTCTGAAGGCTCGAAGATAGATCTCATGCAGTGTACGTTCGTCAACTTCAGAGCTGTTGCTCCTCCGGTCCGTTTCTTGGTTGTTTGCGGCGAAGTGCTTCACGCATGCACCTATCCCCTGACTCTGCACTCCATCGACGAAGGGAATCGCCAGCTCCTTGGTCAGGAATGGGTCCTCGCTAAAATACTCGAAAGTTCTCCCATTGAGCGGAGTCCGATCGATGTTCATCGCCGGGGCAAGGAGCATGTGCCTTCCAATTGCCCGGACCTCCCTAGCCATCGCCACTCCGATTTCTCTTGCCAGATTTCTATTCCATGTAGCTGCAAGGGAGATGGTTGCCGGAAATCTCGTGTTCTTATTGAAGCCACTAGATTGATAGGCTACCCCCAGAGGCCCGTCAGTCATCTTGAAGGATGGGATACCGACTCTTTTGATGGGCTTTGTCGTGTAGATTCGTCGCCTTCCATGACTAGTCATAAGCATGAATTTCTCTCTAGTTGTCAGTCTCGATAGAAGTTCGCTCACTCTGTCTTCGACGTCTGACAATGCTGATGCTGACATGGGTATCCCGGCTTCATGCTTGAGTTAAGTATCTACTTCCTCAGGTCCTATATACACATGCTTTTAGCATTCGACTTGAGCTGTACGGTACTCAGAAGAATGTGAGACTGAGAATGACATCGAACGAAACACTACGTCGTTTGGGCAAGACGGACATTGAGGTCACGCCGATTGGCCTAGGGGCCATGCAGTTGTCCGCAGGGAAGGGTGTGATTGGATTCCTCTTGTCTGCAATACCGCCACAGACCATGGACGAAGTGGTCAAGGTCGCGATTGATTCTGGAATGAACTGGATTGACACAGCCGAAGCATATGGAGGCGGGGCGTCAGAGCGGGCGGTAGCCCACGGGCTAAAGGCAGCAGGGAAGGCACCCGGCGATGTTATCATCACTACGAAATGGTTGCCGGTGTTGAAGAGCGCAAAGAGCATCTCCAAATCAGCTGAGAAGAGCACGCAACGCCTGGATCCATATCCAATCGACCTCTACCTAGTTCACCAGCCATTTTCGAGATCATCTGTAAGAAGCCAGATGGATGCCATGGCAGATCTAGTTGACTCGGGCAAGATTCGGGCAGTCGGAGTAAGTAACTTCTCGAAGGAGAGGATGACAAGCGCGCATGAAGCACTCTCGGATCGAGGTATCCCACTGGCGACCAATCAGGTTCGTTTCAGTCTGTTGCACCGGAGGATTGAGTTCAATGGTGTGCTTGAAACAGCAAAGGACCTCGGTGTCACAATAACTGCCTATACTCCACTCGGAATGGGAGTACTGACTGGGAAGCTGCATAGCAATCCTGAGCTCCTTAATAGCATGACTCGATTTCGGAGGATGAGACTCCGACGGAATCTAAAGAAGAGTGAACAGATCGTAGGTGCACTTGAGGCAATTGCACTTGAGCATGAAGCTACTGCGGCACAGGTGGCTCTGAGTTGGGCAGTAAACTATCATGGCGACAAAATCGTCGCCATTCCTGGGGCCAGCAAGACGTACCAGGCCGAACAGAATGCTGGAGCAATGCGTGTATCACTCACTTCCGAGCAGATGGAAACCCTCTCTTCTCTCTCGCTTGAGATATGATAGTGATATTGCATCAATGAAATGTGGGCGGCCGAGATCCGCCTTGGACTAGAGCACCAACACTACTGAGCTAGAGTCCCTATTGCTGGAGGCTTTGGTTTCTACAAGAACTGCGCAATCATTGGGGAAAAGAAGGGCACCAGCCAGATGAGCCAAACGAACTCTGAGAACCGATGGAACTTGGCAGCCGATGCCTCACTAGAATGGTGTGAAAGGAGAACAGTCCTTTCTAGACAAGCATCCGCTGCAAGGCTAGTAGTTTCACTGGAAGCGGACGTGTTATATCAAACCTCAGCTATAGATGAGGAGCGTAGGTACTCTTGCCCATCTCGGACAAGTGTAACGGGGGTGTCTACATTAACAAAGAGTGAAATTAGTGTAAAGAAGTTTCGAAAAAGAATGGGAAGAATGGTTGAAGACCTTGTAAGTCTTAGTGATCAACTTCGCAAACCACTATCAACTCTGAATGACCAACAAGCTTCAGCAGTGGTTGCATTATTCTTGCTGGAAAGAGCAATCGAACAGACTGTCTACACACTGGAGGATCGCGGGGCAAAGACAATTGACCTTTTCAAGAACAAACTTGGAGAGGCAAAGCCTATCCTTGCGGCAATATGCCCAGACGTACAAAGTGTGGATCTAGCTATGGACCCATGCCTCGAGGCTATGATAGCATATGGCGCTGCAATGGCCTCATGTGCAGACGAAGACCCTCCTCGAGAGGATGATTGTTGGGAAGCTCAGAAATACATGCCACAGCTGTTGGCTTGTGCCATGGAACGGTTAGAAGGGTCACGTCGAAACATTGGAGATATTCTAAGAGGTCGCAAACCACCCTTGCCAGGACCGGACCCACGGCCTTTCTAGAGGTTAGGTGACAAGTAATACTCAGTCCTAAAAACGTCTTACTCATCTGCCAACTGGACTCCATCCGAGGAGCCCAGTGCAATCATCTCCGCTGCATCTCTTGACATGACGCGTACTGGGGATTACTGAAGGTGCAGCGGGGAACTCACTTACCTGCTCCTTCTCTCGGCGACCAGTAACCACTCCTCTATCAGGCTAGGCAGGGAACACATATACACAGCATCAGGGGTATGCAGTCGTGCGAACATGGTTCCCGCATCACCGAGCTTCCGAGCGTACTCAAAGACCTTGCCGAGTCTGACCTTCTCCTCTGCGCTCAACTGCCTGCGGAAGTTCTTACACTTGGCCTCCTCAATCCGGATTGCCTCTTTTAAGGTGGGGATGGTGCGGCCCATTGTGATCTAGCTCACGTCCTCTTGCGGGCTAGACAAGCACCCCTCACTCATCCCCTACACAAAGTATTCTAGCTCTGTGAGATAATCATAGAGATTGGAAAGTGGTCGCTAAAACCATCTTTGTCGTGATTGCTCTTTGCAGGAAGACCATGCCGTCTCGGCTGGCCATCATTGTTCTTCGTGTCTTCCTTGATTATCTTGACCGATTGCGAATCATAGGTGAAGGTAGACTCACCAGGAAACATACCTTTAGACACCAAGAACTGGTCGAGCATGAATGGCTCATCCCTGTAGTAGTAGGTTCCATCGCTTCCCACGTTTGGCCACATCAAGTTGAGTAGGTAGGGCTTCTCTCTGGCATTCTTCACCCTTGATTTGACCGTAGTGCTGAGAGCGTACTCAGAGAGGGCTCGTTCCCAAGGGAGTCCGTTGAAGTCACCCATCACAACTGTGGCAGCCCATCCTCCATCTGCATGAAGTTCATTGATACGTGAACACCAATACGAGAGTGTTTCAGCTGCAATTATCCTGTAAGGCTCACTCTTATAGACACCAGCAGTTCGAGCATACCAATGGTTCCCGATGAAGATGATAGGTTTGTCAGGCTTCTGTTTTGTTGCTAGGTTAACCTGAAGAATGTCGCGGGTGGGAGAACGCTTTACCACCTCGTGTGAAAATATGTAGTCTTTCTTCCCTTCAACATCCACCTTGTATGGCACAAACTCATTCTCGTCGTAGATGAAGGCAACGTCTATTCCCCGTAGATCAGGTCCTTCAAAGTAAGCAATGGCATACTTCCTCTTGGGTTTGCTATCTCTCTGAACAACCTTTGCATCTATCTTTGCTATGAGTTGTTCCAGCAACTCCTTCTTCTCGACCTCGCATACACCTATG
>JBHLRV010000088.1:0-6433 GCA_048882205.1 Candidatus Thorarchaeota archaeon
TGGAATAGACAACGATAGCACCGACGCATCCCGCTATGGTTCCCACAACAAGATGTGTCACTGTCTTCTGGTCGAACTGAATACCTAACCCAGCAACATTGCCGCCGTTCTCCCATCTCAAAAAGGCAACCAGGGCCAGATACATCAGCAGGAAATTCCCAAAGAACACTCCTGTCCCAGTCAATCCCCTGATGGTTGCATCCATTGAGGCTGTGACATAGGATGTGACCTCATTCATGAGAATGATAAGAAACAGAACCAGGGCGAAAGTGATGACCCGAAGTGTATCTGAACTGTCATCTTGCCCCATTTCTGCTCACTGCAGGCGACAACATTTCGAGCCTAAATCTCATCCGGTCAACCTAGGAAAGAGAATTCGCGTGCGAAAAAGGTATACATATCACGAACAGTTTAATAACTGCGCGTTGTAATGCGAACAACAAGCTAAGGACCGGATACTAGATTCGGCCAACATACACGAACCTAAGTCGCGTGTGACCATCGCGCCATGGAGGAGTCCCTTTGTCCGATACCAGGCGTCTGTTACTCGAGTTCGAAACCGAGAAGGTCGGAATTCGTGCACAGAAGAACAAGAAGGTTAGGAAAGCACTGGTTTCTGCCTTCTCAGATGCCTCGGATGTAGTGAGAGAAAGAGCACTTCTTGCATCGATTGACATTGGAGACCCATCGATTGTTGTTGACCTTGCGAAGGCCTTGGACGACGAAGAAGAAGCAGTCAGAATCGCATGTGCACAGGCACTTGCATTCTACCATCAGCCAAGAACTGTTCCCGATCTTCTAAAGGGACTCAAGGATTCAAACACATGGGTCAGGTCCCATTGTGCCGCGGGGCTCTCAAAACTTCTCAGGGGACCGATTTGGGCGCGACTCTCAACAGAGGACATCGAAGACCTTGCAACGAATTTTCCAGATTCTGATGAGGCTAGCATACGGAATCGTTTGTCCCATATCAACTTGAGTTCTGATGGCATTGATAGATATCTAAACTGGCGGTCCCAGAGCTTTGATATCGAAATTGACGTAACCGAATTTGTACGCGAGCTTGAAGAAGCACCGATTGTGCTTACAGGCGCCGAGGCAAGAGTCACTGCTGCACCAGTAGCAGAGGAAGCTCCGAGAAAGACCCCAGGACTATCAGCTGAGGTTGAAGAGATTCTGAGTGAGTTGCCTGAAGATCTGAGGGAAACCCTTCCGTCAGAAGACCTGAGAAGACTCACTCCTGAAACTGCTAGAGAACTAGTCGAGTCATTGAAGGTATCGGCCGAGGTCGCTGAACCAAAGCGCAAGCCCAAGAAGAAGGCCGTGAAAGTCAGGAAGGTAAAGAAGGTTCGAAGAAAGAAAGGAGCACCGACCAGGCAAGAACTCATTGAGAAGATACCGGGTGAAGTACGAGAGTCCGTGTCAGACGAAGTTCTCAAGGGTTTGACCTATGAAGAGTTGGAAGCACTTATCGCCTCGACAATGGAGGCGGCTCCACCAGTAAGAGAGGCCAAGAAGCCTACGCAAGAGCGTGCCGCAAAGGCGGCCGAGGTCGTTGTTAGTGAAGAAGAGAAACGCTTGGGAGAGTATTCGAAGAAGTATGGAGAAGAGAAAGCTCAGGTTCTCATGACAGTAGCGGAAGACATGCTGGTGGGAATACCTGAAGAACAGATCCAGGAGATGGATCTGGAGACCTTGAAGGCGCTCCTTCAAGCCCTGGAACCGGACTAGGGACAGCGTCAAGTGGCGCCTCGAATCACAATCGCGAACTCACTTGCTAGCTTTCCGTACCATTCCAGCAAGTCACGCATGTTGTCTACGTGACGATAGGTGCCATTGCCATACTGAGCCATAGCGAGCATCAGTTCTTCATCAATCTCGCTGCGCTCTCCCAGCCCGATGCTGTAGATGACAAGCCTTCCTCTATCTGTGAAGCGTTCCTTCAGAACCTTCAATGGAGGAGGACCTGATGTCGTCATACCGTCTGTCAGCATGATCAGCATAGTAGGTTTGCCTTTATCCCCAAATGCCTCTATGATCCCGTGTGCTTTTGCCAGGGCGGTTCCCATGTCAGTTAGAGTCCCGCCTTCCTCCACCTTATCGACTACGTGCGTACTGATAATCTGTAGACCTAGGGCTTTCTCCCTTCCAGTACACTCAACGAAGGGTTGAACCTCGCCCGTTTCAGAGTTGAGGAAAGTCATCTGGGTAACCTCCTTCTCGAAGGTGATCACTCCCACCTTCTCGCCATAGCCTCTTCCGACTTTCTCAGCTAAGTACAGTAGTACGGCCATGGCGGCTGCTTCAGCCCGACTTACGTTCTTTCCTTCCTTGAACCTGTCGAGAAAGGCCTGTACCTCAGGATTGTCACCCGCCAAATCTTTGAGCCCCTCTCTAGCATGAGCGATGTCTTGCACAGGAACATCTGTCGTCTTCATGGATCCACTCGTATCAACACAGAGAACAGCGTTGAAAGGAGTCGCTATGCCAATCGTCTTGAATTGGTAGCCTGTCTTCTCTCTCAGTGCTTCAAATGCAAGCTTGGCAAACATCTTTCCAGAGAGTGAAGGGCGAGTGGTCATGATTTCGACCTTGACGGCCAGTTCGGGCCAGTTGAACGACATACCAGGATAAACGAGCCGACCTCCAATTAGCTTCTCCAGAGACTTCACTTGCTCGGCGGCGCGTGTCACCAGATCGTCAGTGTTTGCATCCTCGGAAAGGGGTTTGAGACCGAACTCAACATACTCAAGGGCGGTCATGTCTTCATCGTAGAGAGTTACATCTATTCCAGTATCTCCGTCCATTAACAAAGATGCTTCCAAAACAAGCGTGTCCACAGATATCTTGTCAGGCGGAACCTCCTTGTTGATGCGCACCTGCGCGGCACCCCAGAAGGATGACTGTGGATCTTCGAATATGACAATTGACCCAAGTTCAGCATCTAGAACCTTCGCAGTCTTGGGATTTATGACGGCATATCCCCTGAGATCTCCGCCGTCTTCGATTTCTAGTGTCACCGACTTGGTGATGGCTGTTTCCTCCGCATGTACGATATTTCAACGTCCGCCAGATTCATTATAAAGAATTGTGCGGGTCAAGTGAGTATTCTCAAGACACTTGCTACTAGCTCCTCTGTCGTTCTCACAGTTACTGTATTCTTCCTGAGCAGGTCACTTAGCTCCGGGCTTAGTTTTTGAGCAGCATACTCAGCAGTGTCTAGCGTGGGTTTTCCTATAGTCCCGAGAATACTACAGCTCATCAAACCACCGGGAATCTCTCTGATCCAGACATGTGTTTCTTTGCCACTGTGACGAAGAGTCAGCACATAGGAGTTGAAATGAACACCATTGTACCCTCCTTCTTCGAGAGATCGTATACGGGGCCAGGTGTGGCGGGGTGGTATCAGGAAGTCCAAAGACGAAATGTCCCATTCCTTGCCAAGAAGCGAGAGAATGGATTTCTCAAGGTCATTCATCGCTTCTGGCTTGCATTCCTCACAGATGACACCTTTGGGTTTGAGTGTGACTCCATTCCCACTCTTGAAAGGCCTCTGGGCAAGAATCAAAGCATTTCCCCCAAGTATCCTCTGGGCATCGGTCAGACTACCTTCAAAGCTTCTTGAAATCAAATACAGAATCAGCTCTGCAGCCTGAACAGAAAGGAAGCTATAGTCGGTTCCGAAAAGGATCTTCTCGGACCATCGTCCGCCGGGGGCCTCGATACGTTCACTTGCCATACCAAACAGAATCGGTATGTCCTTTCCGTGGAGAGATGATGTTTCACCGAAGAACACTGGATCTCTCAGGACTTCGTAGAAACGAGTGTTTCCAGGACTCATCCCACAATGAGCTAGGATGACAGCCAGTCCTCTCAGAGATTCCCTGTACTTCTTGACACCTCTCATGGACTCTATGAGTTCTCTAATCCGGAGAACCGTCCGAATGTTTCTTGTGTCCATTATTACAGGTATGCCTAGCTCGCCGGCACACTTCATGATGTCCTTCATGTAGTCAGCTGTAATCTCATCTACAAATAGCTGGGCCAGAGGGTGCAATTTGAGACCTCTGAGACCTAGTACCTTTACAGCTCTTTCGATTTCCTTCACTGGTATATTGTGAGAACCATTCAATGCATCTTTCGGATCCACTCTGGCAAACCCAATCAGACGTGATGAGTGTGGAGCACGTGTAGTCCATCCCGCAATCTTGTCATTGGAAACACGAAAAGAGGGAACATCAGGTGAATCGCTCTTCGAGTAGTCATCCGAATACGAAAACGCTATCGTTCTGTCGACCAGCCAGCCATGATTCATGCGTGCCCAGTTCTCTTTGCTTGAAAACATCCTAGCGGGCAGGTCTGGCGGAACTACCTCGAGAGGTTCAAAGAGGAGGAGGTCTTTCTCAATCTGGTCTTTTGCCATGCGCTGCAGCTCAAACCAAAGTAGTGCGTAGAAGTCATAGGCACCTGAAGGACTGTTCTTGTGGCTCCCCTCGCGTCCCATGTGATGATGAGCGTCAACGATGTATAACTGAAACTTGTCGTCCTTCTTTATACTCCTCTCAGGTATGTCTTCAACCGCACGCACTACTAACATTTGGGCTATGCTCCGGGGTGCTGAGAATGGGCATTAGCATGGTATTAACTATTCCCCAGTCCATACCATCAACAAGAGGAAATCCACATCATGCATATAACATCTCGTGCCGAACCAGATAGCAGGCAGAGCCAGGAAGCCCACGACTATGCTTGTTGTCGAAGATGCTACGACAAACGAGATTCGACGCTTCTTCATACTTGATGCCATGCTACAGCTTGGTGCTGTTCAGGTAGGCTCTCAGACAATGCTGTTCGACCCGCAAAGGGCCGTTGAATACTATGGCATGGTGGAGGACCGCTTGCATGACTACTCCACCAAGTATCCAGAAGCTTTTGGCTACATACCCCGTCGGGCCTACGAGTATCTCAAGAAGCCTCCGATGATGAGCAAACTCTACCAAGACTTGCATGCAAGCCTGGATACTGAATGGTTCGTTGACGCCTTCATGGTGAGGCCTTTGCTTAGTGTGGCAAACACGTCGCTCCCTGCAGCTCAGCAGACAGAGAACATCAAACTCATTGAGGAGTGGGCCGCAAATCCACCATTCAGCTCTAGGCTCTATCAAACACAGGAAATGCGACAGGGTCATAGAACGAACGCAGGCTGGGCATGCAATCTTGCGGCGTCGGAGATAGGGACCTATCTCAGAGGTTCAAACCGGACCGACCTCGTTTGGTACTTCAGGTCCAATCTGCCAGTGTTCATTGAGATGAATGCCAGCAATGAACTAGATGCTTTGCTGGAATGGTTGGTGTTTTTGAAAGAAGCAGGACAGGAAACGCCCACTCTAGTCTTCTCCGTCAGAGATCACAGAGAGTGGGGACACCTCATCACACGGCTCTTAGACATCCCTGGCTCAAGGATTCTCACCGCAGGAGCCACCATATCCTCTCTAACGCTGATAACTCGACACCTCCGGAAAACTGCGCAGGATGCTCCTTGGTCATCAAGACTCATCTTCGCCAGCGCATACCCCGAGACTCAGGTGGGAGACAGCGTATCAGAAGTACTCAGCTTTCTTCTGAGTAAGGGCGCCGGGGCTGACGCTGATGACATTCAGCGCATACTTGGAGGCAACATACTTTCTCTACTTCCCTCACGGCCACCCTATCTGCCGTTCATCATGAACATCTCTACGGTCGTTGCTGAGGGACTTCTAGGTAAGGCTTCTCTGAACGAGTTCGCAAGGATACTTCGGATTCTGGCGGCCCGCAAACTGCAAATCATTGAGTCTTTTGACTACATGATTTCTCGAGAGGGCGGAGTTGTCCACTTCGACAATGTGGTAATGACCGTCAGAGATTCTCGTGACCCCTCTGCAAACGCGCTTGCCCTATTGAAGGAGAGAGATGGCTCTTTGAGAGTGTCTGGATGGAGACAGTCCTTCACCGACAACATCTCGAAGAGAAGAGCCGATCTCTTCAGCACTCTCGTGAGGGCTGCGACAAGGGCCGAAGGCCCAATTCTTGATTCACCCTCGCACCTGAACCGTTTCAATTACGCTTTACTTGATTGCTTGAAAGTTCGAAACCCACAAGAACTACTATCAGCACTGCATTTTGGCGTGAGAGTTGTTTCACAAGAGAGTGGCATTATAGCTATGTCTGAAGCTGATATGAGGGCTGTCGAGGTCAGTGAGAATGAGTCAATACTAGCTCTGGAAGCTGGCACTGGACAATGGTGGGCAGGCAGGGCGGCTCTTGATGAAGACTGTCCTGTTCGTACAATAGGAGTGGCTGAAGAAGATGCCTTGCTGCTGGGACTTCGCGATTCATCCATTGTGGATCTTGTCAAGCATGATGGCTCCACTACTGATGTCGAGAAAGCGGTCTT
>JBHLRV010000089.1:0-6318 GCA_048882205.1 Candidatus Thorarchaeota archaeon
TTGAGTCCCGTGCCTCTAGGCCCCGGTAGTGTAGTCCGGCCCAGCATCTAGGCCTTTCGAGTCTAAGACCCGGGTTCGAATCCCGGCCGGGGCACCACTTGTTCTTTGAGCAACTAGACTATTGAGAGAAGCATATTGAAGTCTGCAGAGTCATAAGAATGAGTCAGAGCTCCAGATGAGATTATGTCAACGCCGCTTTGAGCATAGTCTTCGATGTTCTCTTCGGTGACCCCACCTGAGGCCTCCAACAGCACCTTCTCACGTAGTTTCCTTTGTCTGAGAACCTCATGTACGCCGCCAGTGTCCTGAGGACTGAAATTGTCCAGTAGGATGATGTCTGCGCCTGCTTCGACTGCATCAATCGCGTCCTGAAGCATCCGGGCCTCACAGGAAACCTTCTTGCTGAAGGAAACATGCGCTCTGGCGGCCTTGATTGCTTCAGTGACTCCACCGGCGGCTGCGATGTGGTTGTTTTTGATCAGAATCATATCGTCCAGAGCATAACGGTGAGGGTCTCCACCTCCAACTTGGACAGCACGTTTCTCGAAGTATCTGAAACCCGGCGTGGTCTTTCTTGTAGCTGCAACTCTGACCTTCGAGTTGATCTCCCTGGCTGCCTGTACCATTCTGTATGCTTTTGTGGCAATCCCGCTCATCCGCATGATCAGGTTCAGACATACTCTCTCTATACCAAGCAGGGTTCGAGCCGATCCTCTGAGCTTCACAATCTGTTCTTGAGGAGACACCCAGTTGCCCTCAAATGCAAAGATCTCGTAGTCTAGATTGCAGAACTCAGCGATGGCCACAATCTCTTCTACTCCGGCCAATACAGTCTTGCTCTTCGCAAAGATCGTGGCCACTCCTTTTGCATCGGCAGGAACTGTGATTTCTGTAGTTAGGTCTCCAGACCTGATGTCTTCCCGAAGGAAACTCTTCAACGTTTCAATCACCGAAGGAGGCAACTCTCTCATTTCACATCACGTCTCATCAACATCGGGTATGGTCAGGGTTTCTCGTAATCTGTCCGTGGGGTGTAGCCTCGCCAAAGATTTCGGCCTGAAATGACATAAACTCAGTGCCTGAGTCCTCCCAAAGGTCCTTGGGGAAGCCCGCCTTGTTGCAGGTGTGTTCTAGGAAGGTCTTGGAACCCCAGCCATACTCTAAGGCGACCTGAGGAAGCAGGAGTCCGCGCATTCCCCTTCTGCTGGCAATGAGTCCGTCTCTTCCCACCTTCACCAGTTCAAGAAGCTCGTTAGGATCAGAGTATTCTAACTTTCGAGGTGGGGTAAGGACACTGAGGTCTACAATGATCTTATCGAGCTCTCCAGGGCTCACGGGTGTGAATCTGGGATCATGGACTGCTGCATCGATGGCAGAGTCGACTGTGGCCTCAATCAAAGGTTGTGTCGGATATGGGCGACCAATACACCCCCGAAGTCTAACACTACGTCCCTCTATGACGTTGAGGGTGACAAACACCCCGGATTTCTCCCACAGCTTAGGTGAAGCATCAGACGGAATACTTGGTCGAGTTTCAGTCTTCACATACTCGTCAACCGATTCCCTTGCTAGTCCGACAAGGAACACACCCTCTTCCTCAGAGTAAGCATAGTCCAATCAGTATCCACCGATTCTTTCGAACACTCGAGACCGGTTATGCTTTTCGCATTCACCACACTTTCCGTACGGGCACTCTTCCGACCATTCCGGGGTCAACCAAGAACTCACCCTGGTCGTATACAACGTTTCCTTCCACTATCGTGATTACTGGACGGGCGGCAACGCTCCTGCCTTCGAACGGAGTGATTTTGGCCTTTGAGTGGAAATCAGACCCACGGATTTCCCATTCTTCCCTTGCAACGACTATGAGGTCGGCATCATAACCCGGTGTGAGCACTCCCTTGCCATGGATGTTCAGTATCTTTGCTGGACCTGAGCAACAGAACCTTAGATAGTCTATCCAGGTGATATTTCCGTTGAATACCTCTGTCAACATCAGGGGAACAGTGGTTTCGAGTCCGGGCGTTCCCGCCGCTGCTTCAAGGAACGAATCTGTCTTCTCGTCCACCCGATGTGGGGCATGGTCTGAAGCTACACAATCGATTGCACACGTTCTCGTAAGCCCTTCCAATAGTGCCTCGTTGTCATATGGGGACCTTAGTGGAGGTAGCATCTTGGCTGTCCCGTCGTCATGTGCAAACTCGCCGCCTGACAGGAAGAGGTGATGAGGTGTCACTTCAGCGGTAAGAGTTTCCTCAGCCCGGTTCTCTGCGATCAGCCGTACAGATGTACCGCAACTGACATGGCATACGTGGAGCCGCCCTCTAACTTGGTCTCTCACTGACAGAAACATCTTGAGCGATTTGACCTCACTCTCACAACTGTGAAGCAGGAGGTAGTCGCTGAGTGTCTTGGCCTTCTTGGTACGTGGTGCGGCGTCTGGATGTAGAAGGACCGGAATGTTGTGCTGAGCAGAGAATTTCATGCATTCGAGTGCTCGCTTCTTGCTGTACCTTGTACCCTTGTCAAGGGGAGCATGTGGGTATACTTTCACGCCCAAGATCTGTGGCAGCATAGCCTTGTCAAAGTCTTCCACTTTCTTTGGGATTCCAGCATAGAAGCCGATGTTCACATAGCGGTCTACTTCTGCGCATGCAATCTTCCCTTCCAGAACGTCATTGGTGAGTACTGGAGGCTGTGAGTTTGGCATATCTACGACAGTTGTCACCCCTCCGGCTGCTGCAGCCATGGTTCCAGTTTCGAAGGTTTCCTTGTCGGTTTCTCCTAGGTCCCGAAGATGAACATGAATGTCAATTGCACCTGGGAGGATGTACATGCCATTGCAGTCTATCCTCTCCGTAGCAGAAGGCTCAGCGTCTACATTGTATATGTCCTCTATCTTACCGGAACTGATTCCCACCGAACCGACTGCTTCTCTACCCTCTACTATCACTATGCCATTGCTGAGAAGCAGGTCGACAGGCATGCCTAATGTTTGGTCACGGCACGTTAAGATTGTGTCGCCGAAGCGTCACACGTTGCTTGATGGGACCTTGAACTTGTTGGCAACAAAGCGCGTGAAGTCCGTGGCACTTATGATTCCAACTAGTCTGTTCCCCTTACCCACTACTGGAAGCGTATTCAGATTCGCGTCAAGCATTCTCTCTACTGCAACTGCAAGCGTGTCCTCCTCAGACACAAGAGGTGGCTGCTGAATCATAGCATCTACGACACGAATCTGCCTTACCTGATTCTTTCGATGCTTGTCAGGAACCTCAACACTGAAGCGTGCCATAGCCTCAGCCACAGCCCTCTCAGTGAGTAGCCCTAGTACTCGACCCCCATCGGTCACTGGAAGTCCAGAGTAGCCCTTATCGAGCATCTCAACCCTCGCTTTTACAAGGCGTTCAACTGGGTTCACGACAAGAAGGTCTTCGGTTGTCATGAGGTCGCCCACTTTCACATCCTCGAATTTCTTGACAAGTGAAGAAAGTTCAGTCTTGGATATCACACCGACAAGCTTGTCCTCTTCATTTACCACTGGGCAGCCACTCATTCCCCTATCGATCATGAGACTCGCCACTTCGGTGATGTCATCATCCGGAGTTACAGTGATCACGGTGTCAGTCATTGCACTTGAAACATGGAGTCTTCCTATTGATACTGCGACCACTTTGCTAACACTGAGCCTGTCTGCAATGTCGGCATAGGTGAGAATCCCTCGAACTGTGCCGTCCTGAGTTACGATCAGCCTATCTACACGCTTCTTGTCCAATAGCTCAAGCGCTCGAGATAGTCTCTGATCCTTGTCTATTGTGACCGGTTTGGACATGATTTGACTTACTTCCAACACACGAACCTCCTGTTTATCACCTGTCTGCACCCATCCGAACTGTCTGGTTCGACTAGCTTCTGCATACTTCGCACAAGTACCGACCGTCTATCAACGCAAGATCAGTGGAGTACTCGCTACAGCTATCACATATACCTCCAAAGGCTATTAGTTCATCCTCTTCTTCCTCATCCCTAGCACCATGGTTGTTCTGTACTCTTAGAGACTCCATCAGGACGTCAATGAGTTCAGGGGACCAACGTAGGATGTCCCTTGACGTGATGATGCCGGCAAGCGAGTCATTCTTCAATACAGCTAATCGACGAATGTTGCTTTTTGCCATGACCCGCATGGCTTCTGTGAGAGCGATGTTTGGCGTGACATGGACGAGGGGTGAACTCATCACTTCACTGGCCTTGGTTGTCTTCGGATCTCTTTGCTCTGCAACTACTCTGCGCGCGATATCCGATTCTGTTATCATCCCTACAGGACGAGTCCTGTCCATTATGATTATTGAACCAATATCCATCTCAGCCATACGAGAGGCCACCTCACGCACTGTCGCGTCCGGCGGCATCGTCACTACATTGACAGCCATTATGTCTCTTACAGACATGGAATGCGTAGGGTCAGACACTGAATGTACCTCCGCGCCTCAGAAAGTTGATACAACACCCAGAGCCTTCGGGCCGTGGGGTGCGTCCTTGACTGCCTCGTTCCCGCACGGATTTAAACGTGTCTGTGCTGGCTGTCATGTGTTTCAGAGCAAGAGATGCCTATTCAATTACTCAGAGCTACTTCCTTCAAGAAGACCCGACTTTACCTCCGCCGGCCGGCAACACACGCATTAGATCTTCCTGAGGGATTTGTTCAACGAGGTGGAATTTCTCCTCTGGAACCAACCTCCTTAGAGAACTTATGATACTCTTCACAAGCTGACCTTTCTTATCCCCACCTGGATAAATTCTAAGATGATATTCAGTGAGAGTCGTAATCGCTGATGGAGGTCCAGAAACAGGAATTGCATAGTCATCCTCAAGCAGTATTCCTACTGCAAGTTCAACAAGCACAGGACGGATGTAGTTCTTTGTGCCATACAACATTACAGCCCCGCTGGGCAGATACTCTCCAGATGGTGGGCTGAAGCTGACCTGCTCAGGATTTACCCAGTATGCTTCACCAGTAGAGAGGCCATCTTGCCAAGCGCGCGAGAACGTGACCGCAAACTGCGCTGCCTCCTTGAGAGTCTGTTCTCCTGGTGGCCTTTCAGGCACCTTCACTATCACATAGGGCGCTCCATGAACAGACGCGTGGAGAAAGACGTCGTTTGGACTCATTTGGCGCTTGGCAAGCCTCTCGTTAGTCTTTGCATCACGGCCTCCTATAACCAAGAAGCCCTCAGACGAGATGAACCAGCGGAACTTCTCATACCATCTCTTCTTCCTCAGCTTGACCGGCTTGACTTTTCGAATCTCAGGTTCAATCCTGCTCTTATCCAGCTCCTGCAGCTTGACCTTTGTCTTCTCAATCTGCCGCAGTGCACCCTTTGTCTTGGACTCAGCCTTTTTCGCTTGTTCGTATGCAAGTGAAGCATTGTCCTGTGCACTCTTTCTGACGTCAAGACCCACTTCTACTCCGGACAGATTCACAGTGATCTTGGCCTGGGACGGCACAATCTTCTCGATATGACCAGCCGATGCAATGTTCTTCTCTTTGCCCTCTTCAACCCTAGCTAGTATCTCTGTCCACGAGAGACCACTTGCTCGAGCGTTCGAAATCGTGTCCAGAATCTCCTGAACTATCTGAAAGTGAGCATATATGGCCTCCCCAGAGGCTCTCAGCATCTCCGCCTGAGTCCCCAATCTCGAAATGCTCTCTTCCTGTTTCTTGATTATCTTCTCAAGACGCATACGCTCCTTTGCATAGGCATCCTGGACCTCATCATCCTTCAGTTCAATGTCTGAAACCCCGAAGAACCTGTCCATTGCCTGACTAAGTGAGGCGAAGGCTTCCGTGGGGAGTCCATCGTAGATCTCAAACATAAACGGAAGAAAGGCGATGGCATCCTCTTCCTCGACAGACTCACTGTAGACAACACGAGCCTCGCTGACTCCAGACTTCAACTTCTCCCGAAATTGGTGCAGGCCTCCTGCCAGGTCCTTCATAGCCTGTGAGTCCAAGTCAGAAACATTGGTCCTTGGGTCCACACCTGATAGAGCACATATCTCCTCACAGCTGAGAGCGTCGAGGTTCAAGCGACTAGTAAGAGTGCGAACGACGTTCGCAGTCGAATCGGCCATGATCTCCTCAAACGAATCCATATTCATGCTGAGAATGTCCACACCGCGCGGAGGAGGAAACTCATACTGAGCCTTGGGAACTACGTTACGGTCCCTCATCTTTCTGTAACGCATGGCCACAAAGATAGTGTCATTTGGGTCAAGGAGGAGAATGTTGCCATTTCCGAACAGCTCTACGACCAACTT
>JBHLRV010000090.1:0-6314 GCA_048882205.1 Candidatus Thorarchaeota archaeon
CATTTCATCCCCCACAGCTATTTATGGTACGGATGTAAGCTGGTTACAACCACATGGAGTGGAAACTGACATGGGTAAAGGTCTCGCGTTATTTGGACTCATCCTCATAATCTTGGGGATTCTGCCCGTACTTTTGGGAATGCTAAACATGCTGCCTGAGATTGCTGCCTACTTCTACATGCTTAACATATACTCGATTGACCTGGGTGGCTATCTCTTCTCCGAGTTGATGTTGATTCTTCTCGGACTTGGCATTATCCTACTGATTGTAGGTGCTGCAAGGTAGTCCTCCCATCCAGTGGATGATCCAAAGGTGCATCCCAAGCAAAGGCATGGACCCCAAAGTCTGGGCTGTCGGGGAACAACCAGCTAGTGGGTTTTGACAATGCAGAGCACATGAGGATTGCGACCTCAGTCTGCGCAGTGTCGAACACTCTCATGGTGAATCATTCTTTTGATATGTTCGAAGGTCAGACTTAGGACAAGTTAGGGAGGTTGTTCCTATCACCAATCTGACCAAAGAGCAAATCCGACTGAACCACATGCGGAAGCAGTACGCACTTGAAACAGACAGACCTGACTTCTACCGAATTGCCAAAGAGCAACTTGGACTGCATTCTACAGACTATTGGACACCCTATCTCTCGGTCTGGGCGAGGATTGGAAACTACGATGCAGAGGCCGTCTTCAGGTCACTGAACAACGGTGACCGTCTAGTCCGATTGAATGCCTTCCGTGCCACAGTACACGTTGTACATGTGGACAACCTGTCCT
This sequence comes from Candidatus Thorarchaeota archaeon, assembly GCA_048882205.1. Lineage (GTDB taxonomy): Archaea > Asgardarchaeota > Thorarchaeia > Thorarchaeales > Thorarchaeaceae > SMTZ1-83. The sequence goes on from JBHLRV010000090.1 coordinate 775, forward strand.
TGTTGATACGGGCTACAGGACCATTTCTTTACAATAGGACTCGCCAGCATCCCGACATAAGGAATCTCAGTGAACAGGACATACAATCGCTGACGGACAGTGTACTTGGAGTCTTAGAGGACGGACCCAAGACGATGAGGGAAATAAAGAAACTACTTCCCAACTATGCAAGAAAGATTCGACCTCTCTTCATGCTTGCTGCGACCTCAGGTAAAGTGATCAGAGCCAGTGCAAGTCATGCCCGAAATCCGACTACAGCCTATGCCCTCATTGAGAAATGGATTCGCGGCTATGCTCACCAAGACATCTCTGAGGAGGCTGCGATCAGAGAAGTGATTCGCCTCTATGTCACCAGGTTTGGACCGGTTTCTCTCGATGATATGGCTTGGTGGTTGCCAATGACAAAGACCCAGGCAAGAGAGACGCTTGAATCACTGTCTGACGATATTGTGGAAGTTGAAACTGTTGGGGAAAAGATGTTCATGGCACCAAACGACTTTGAGATTGCCAAATCACTCGAAACCCCTTCAGAACCGGTGGTCTGGCTGCTTCCGTATGAAGACTACCTTGCAAAAGCATTCATCAATCGGACTTGGTACTTGAGTAAGGATACTCAGCCGAAGCTCCTTCCCCAACAAAGAGAACATTGCTGGCCACCGGACCTGTCAATACCCACTACTACAGCCACCAAGGCCACCAACACATCAGGAGAGATTCGTCCCTCTATTTGGATTGATGGAGAGATCGTGGGAAGATGGGAACTAGAAGAAACTGAACGAATCTCTAACGTTGTATACAAGCTATACAAGAAAGTCCGTCCTAAATATGGTAATATGATTACCGAGAGAATTGAACAGCTAGAGGACTTCGTAAATGCACGCCTAGTGCCTATTTCGCGTCCTCAGTGAGGAAACTACCACTACACTCTGCTCCTACAGACGAGTGACACCATTCCACCCTCGCAGACACTTGGACCGCATGGTGTAGCCCTACTTCAGGTGAACGTGATGGCAAGGTACAGGACGATACTCTTGGGACTGTTGCTAGCTTTGATTGTAGTGCATATTCCTGGATACAACCAGTTGACTCCACATCCTCAAGGGGCCTGGGATTCGACGTTTCCTATTCAACAGACTACTCACGAAGAGCATGATGCTCGAGAAGGTGGTCAAAGAAGAGAAGTCGGCTTCGTCACATCTGAAGACAGTGTCGATGGGATTCTGGATCCGGTTCAAGTGAAACAGTCTGGCGTCCGTGTTTCAGAGAATGTAACAGGAAGAACTGACACCGGTACCAATTCAATGAGGAATCTTACTATTGATGATCAAAATGGGTGGTTTGCCGACGCGGCCACACTTGAAGTCTGGAATATCAGGAGGCTCTATGTTTCGAATGGTACATTTGAGGACGGTACATCCGCTTGGAGTACTGATTTCCGGGACCCGATAGGGACTCAGACACAAAACGCCGAATTCAACAGCAGCATGGAACATGTGTCTGTGGAGAACATAGGACCGTTGACCAATATTCCCCAACAGGAATACTCTCACTATGCTGGCTCGTGGGTCATGTGGTCTCAAACAGTGGACAATGCACCGTTCACATACAACTACTCACTTAGCTTCAGTTGGCTCTATGAAAGTGGACCCTATGATCCTGTCGGCAACGATTTTCTTCCGGAGATCTGGTTCGGCGCATTTCTAGATGACATTGGCTGGATTATAGACCTCACGTCCTGGGGCCCTCGTGATGTCTGGGATTCAATTTCGCTGGACGTGAACCCCGATTGGATAAGCGATCCATTTGTCTTTGAGATTGGCATCTATTTCCCCTATGACGTGGACCTCAGAGCAACCATTGACTATGATGATGATGGCTATGCAGATGGCATAGATAATGCAGAGTCAATCAAGGTTCTCATTGACGACGTATCACTCGTAGGAAGGAGCGTTCTCGACTCAGAACAGGTTGAGATGATGTTTCATGCCGAGAGTCAGACCGCTAACGTCACCGATGCAGGGGTGATTGACACCGCACAGATCACAAACCCGTCTCTCTGGACTCAAGGCCCACTGACAATTGCGATAACAACCAACGCAAGTGTTTCATTGGACTATAGAACAAGCCTCATGTCACATAGGTATGTGAACTCCTCGTGGGCAGCTGACCCCGCTAGGCCTGGGGTTTCCTATTCAGTCTCGGCTGGATTCAGCGGCGAGTTGACCTTCTACACATACGTAGGAAGCACCGGGGAATATCAGAATCTAACCATCAGAGCTATTCTCCCGGTTGATTGGGAGAATGCCACAATTCGGAATCCGTTCTTAAATGACGTAACGAGTCAGTGTTCCGTAGAAGTGGGACTCATCACTATACCAAATAGCCAGCTGTATAGCTTGGGCTGGTGGGAGATTACGTTACAGTCACCGAACTACTGCAAGTCCGTTTCCACACAGAAGCTGAATTTCGGTTCAGGGCTGTGGAGTGACAGCTCATCATTTGGAAGTGGAAATGCAACGAGGGTGCAGATAGAGATTGGAACCTCAGTTGAAACACCTGAGATTGATGATCCAATCAATGTGACTTGGACTATGCCCAACGGTACAATCTGGACAGAGGACAGTATTGTTTCCGTCTTATATGGAGCTGCAAACTCCTCCCAGTGCGTATTGGATGGTCTTAACACGACGGCAGGAGAGTGGTCTGTGATTGTGCATTGGGTCAACGGAACCGAGATTGCCCTTGGTCAAGCAATGTTCGATATGTATCATGCAGCTGCGCTAACACTAGCACAGCCACAGTATTCGACGATTGAGACTGATTCTGGTCTTGTTGTCACAAACTTTCTTCATTACATGGATGTGGACAATGGTGACTATATCATGGACGGCTCTGCCTCTATTGTCGCGAATTGGTCAGGCGGACAGGTTTTCTTCTCTGCAAACCTACTGAGAAACTGGTACGAGGCTGACTTTGATACGTCTCTCATTGGTAATGGTCAGTTCCTAGTTCTCGTAAATGCTTCAAGACCTTACTTCAACAATGCATCATGCCAGTTTGTCGTGATATCTACATATCAGAGCGACTTCTGGCTGACATCAGTTGGCGGCGTTCCAATAGAAGCAGGACTCTATGAAAACATCAGCATTGATGCGCGATTCGAGCTTGAGGGCGGTCCAGGAATTGATGGTGCGGCCATTCAGATGGATTACTCAGGGCCCTCTGGAGGTTTGACATTTCTTGGTCAGAGCAGTAGTGGTCCGGGAGACTATTCCATCAACATAACAAGCTCCATGTCAGGAACATACATGGTGACCCTGACAGGTTCGAAACAATATCATCACAATGGGTCCGATACCTTCACTCTGATTGTCGGAGAGATAGGAACTGCTCTCACCTTCGCGAATGGGACAGCCGACTTTGCTCGTCTAGGTAGCACCTATAGACTTGTGGTCAGATACGCGAATAGTACTAACCAGGGTCTAATTGGAGCCGACGTGAGTGTGGTGGATGTCACTCCGAGTGCGGGACTTTCTTTCGGCAATGCCACTTACGTTCTTGATGGCTACTACTCAATCCTGTTGGATTTGTCATCGGCAAAGACCTTCACGTTGGTCGTGAAAGCTAACCTAACTAACCATGAAACACACTTCTCGACCTTCACAGTCACAGTGAGCGAGATACCTACAGTCCTAGTCCTAGACGCGTCAACGGCAACTATCTCTGCTGACCAGGCCCATACAATTCAGTTCTCTCTTGAAGATGATCTGTCCAATGGGCTACAGGGCGCACAGATATTCGCGCTAAGTCCACCTGAAGGTCTTTCCATTCACAGCTTTCTCGATCTAACAGGGGGACTCTACAACATCACTGTGGAAGCACCGGATACCGGCACTTATCAGATTGCGTTCAGGGCATATCTAAAGAACTATCAGAACTCGACCGTTGGTTTCACCCTTATTGTCAAATATGTCACCATGCAGATAATCGACGTTCAAGGACTCACAGCAACTGAGGGACTACCAACAACCCTGAGCCTGCGCGTAATTGATTCGGACACTGGAACTGCCGTATCTGGAGCCACAGTCGAGTTTCAGATAGTCACAGACCTAGGGCCTGGCCTCCTCGAAGAAATGGTTGAAACAAGTCCAGGCGTGTACACCGCTAGCATAACAATGCCAAGTGCTGAAGGCACATCATCATTGAGAGTCTATGTCACAAGAGAGAATCATGAGCTTGAGGGAAGCGTTTTTGAAGCAACCTTCGTTCCAATTGTCAGTGAGCTTGGAATACTGACGAGAACACTCCAACGTCTATTCCCCTTCATGGCACTAGCTGTGGCGGCTGTGGTTGGTCTTGCTGGCCGCAGGGTGTACATCAGAAGGCAAAGAGAAAGAAACCTCGAGGCGATAATTGTCAAGAGACGCTTTGATGACGTAAGAAGTCTTCTCGGAGTAATTGTTCTGCACAAGCACACCGGGATTCCAATCTTCTCTAAGATGGTGAAGGGAGGTCTAGACGAAACCCTGGTTTCCGGATTCGTCAGCGCGATCAGCACCTTCCGGTCTGAGTTCAATGTCGGCCAAGAGGATTGGGTTGTGACCCCCATTTCGGACATTATCAGAACTGTGGCTACACAGAACCTGATATGCGCGTTCATTTCATTGTCTGCGCCCTCCAGAAGTCAAGAGTTGAGAATGGTTGAATTCGCGGAAACTGTAGGATTTGTGTTTGACAATATGTTCACCGAGCCCCCCGTGAGGGCACTTGATGAATGGACTATCATCCAATTCGAGGCGCTCTTTGATGATATCTTGGATGGTCGCCTTCTCAAAGGGTACAAGGTGGCCGAGCTCAAGGGATTTCCGCGAAAGACGAAGTGCATAGAAGAACGCATAACCAAGATTGACGGGGTTGACGGCTTCGAGCTCGAAGAGCTGGCCAACGAGATGACCTCTTGTGGTTTTGAAGAGGCACGGGTCTACAAGATCATAATGGAAGCTATCGAGAATGAGAACCTGGTGACGACCAGAATAAAAGAGATCAGAGATCGGGCAGAAAGCGAAACGAGTTCAGACTCCTCTTTATCTGATTAGTCCGACGACTGCCTCTGTTCAGTCTGCATCATAGCTGTCACCGTTTCAGGAAGCGGGATACGGACAGGCCAGCAAGAATGAAGATGACACTATAGAGTACGAATGCAATCGTGGAAAGACACAGAAAGAAGTAGAGCAACTGCTCCTCAACACCGGTTGCATACCATGGAAGTCCTGGACCATTCCTGACGACGAAGTATAGAACGACTCCGAACTGAATCAGAATCGTCAAAGCAATGAATTGAGATGTCCTGGTCACAAACCCTTTCTCTGGTTGATCGCCTACACGAAGTTGCCTTTGCATAAGAAACAAGATGGACGTACCGAAAACAATGCCAATCAGAGAAGGGAAAAACGATTTCATCACATAGTCCTCTACTGAGGTAGCAATCGTGCTGACAGAGAACGTCCATCCACTCACAGCGACTACAACATAGAAGACGG
>JBHLRV010000091.1:0-6199 GCA_048882205.1 Candidatus Thorarchaeota archaeon
GACTCTCACAATCGGCGACGAAACTCGAGTCTACAAGAGGGGTGACACCTACACAATTCCTGAAGGCGTCGTTCATCACGCAGTACCCAACTCGTTCGTACTTGCAATGGACTTCTTTGCAGAGCCGGACAGATACGAAGCAGAGTAGCCCTTGTAGGTCCGACAGCTTTAAGAGGTTCACAACAGCAACCACGATTCGATTGACCACTTACCCATGCGGAGGTTGCCAAGCCTGGCCAAAGGCGCTAGGTTGAGGGCCTAGACTCTGCTGGGGACTCGATGGAAGACCCAGTGGAGAGGCATTCTCGTAGGAGTTCGCGAGTTCAAATCTCGCCCTCCGCACCAACTCGCTTTTCAGATGGCTTAGTATCTTGACAACATACAGTATCCACTGAAGGAGAGGCCTATGTAATGAGTCTGCAAGAGAAGTTCGAGGAAGAGATGCGTGAGATCTGTGAAGAATACCACAACTTGCTTCAACAGAAGAATGCCATTGACGATCAGCTGGAAACACTTCATGATTACCTCGAAGCTACCATGCGGAAGTACGACCAAGAAGAATACGATGACCCGAGTGTGCCGGTAAAAGTGGACAAGATTGTATACACGAGTGAGCGCATGAGAAAGGGTGCAAAGAACAAGCTGAGAGAGATGTTGACATCTGAACAATGGTCAGAGATTTACAAAGAGAAAGAGATAGTGAGTATTCGAGTGACACCGCGTGAGAATTGATTTCTCTCACAAACATCTCGAAGAAAAACTCAAGCCTAGCTCCTAATACCGCCAAGGATTTCTTGCCATTCTGGGAACAGGTTCCTCCTTTTTGAAGTCCCGCAACCAGAAGTCGTGTTTTGTACGGCCTCTTATCGCGTTTTGTAGGACTCCCTCATGCGGCCGACGAATAGCCGTAGTGTTATAAGCGCGTCAAGTCAGCACTCTGAGGATTGTGAAATGACGGAATCCAGAAGAAGCATCGAAGTTGCATATCAGGGAGAGCCAGGTGCATACAGTGAGAGCGCGGTCTACAGTTTCTTTGGGCCTAGCGCCCAACTTAGGCCTTGCAAACGGTTTTCCGATGTCTTCAGAGAAGTCAGTTCTGATGTAACTGAATATGGCATAGTCCCTATTGAGAACTCGATTGAAGGTAGCGTCAGTCAAGTATACGATCTGTTTCTACTCTATGACCTCAATGTGTGCGGCGAGATGGTTCTGAGAATCTCTCACTGCCTCATAGCGGATCCGGGTACAGAGATTGAAGAAGTACGAGTCGTGTACTCACATCCCCAAGCACTTGGACAATGTCGGGACTTCTTGGAACGTCGAGGTTTCGATCTGGTGTCTACCTATGATACAGCTGGAAGTGTAAAGATGATCAAGGAGGAGAAACTGACAGATGCTGCTGCCGTCGCAAGCGAAAGAGCGGCGGAGATATACGGAATGAAGATTCTGGCTGAGGACATCGCAGACATTCAGAACAACTATACTCGCTTCTTCGTGCTGTCCAAGGTCAAGCCGACTCCTACTGACAATGATAAGACCTCAGTGATCTTCTCAACCAAGCATATTCCTGGTGCACTCTATGAGTCATTGGGAGAACTTGCGACCAGAGGAATAAACCTGACCAAGATTGAGTCGAGACCCACCCGACAGCATCCGTGGGAGTACAACTTCTACTTGGACTTTGAAGGGCACCAAAACGAGAAGAGATGTTCAGAGGCGCTTGAAGGGTTGAGAGCTAAATCGGTCTTTGTCAAGGTGTTGGGTTCCTATCCGAAGGCCCTCAGAGAACCTAGTGAGAGTGTCAACAAGAATCACCTCTAGTGTTGTGTGACTTTGCACGTATTTACAGGACCCACCCGCACCACGGGGAAGAAGGGCCGAGGCTTCAGGGGTGGGTCCTTCTTGGGAGGTGTCTACAGGGAACGAGGTTCGAGAATTAGAAGGCATCAGTTGGTGTGGCGGGTCTATTTTCTCTGGTGGGAGCAGAGAGGGTGACAGGGACGTAGACCTAGGACCAATGCCCTGCAGGAACCTCGTAGTTTCATGCAGACTGTTTACTGAATGTGATTACTGTCCTAGGAATATAAGGCCCTAGTACAGGGCAGGGTCGGAATAGCTTGGTCCAAATGCGAAAACTCAGTCAAATCCTGAATGTATCAACAGTGGTTCTTCCACCAGTAAGGAAGAGTAATCTATAAAGCCGGTCTTTAATGAGAGGCTTGCCTGAGGAGTGAATAGCTACGACAGCACTAAGGATAGGAATAATCGGCACCGGAAACATGGGAAAAATACATGCCCGAATCCTTAGTGGCATGCACACACTTGCAGGAGTTGCGGATACTGACTTCGAGAAAGCAGAAGAAGTAGCTCGACTGTATGAAGTAGAGGCCTTCGATGATTACCAGTCAATGATAGATCGAGCGAACCTGGATGCGGTGGTCGTATCTACGCCTACTGAAACCCATGCAACCATTGTGGAGAAGATCGCCAGCGACAACACGGGAATCCGAGGGATGCTGATTGAGAAACCCATGGCAAGAACTGCAAAAGACGCACAGAGGGTGGCCAAGCTCCTCAAAGAAAAGTGTATAGTGGCGCTTGTTGGTCACTCTGAGATCTACAATCCTGTCGTGGAGCGCACACTAAGGCTCATTCAGGACGGTGCAGTCGGCACACCTCAGACTATCATTCATGACAGGCGGGGCTTTGTGTCACCGACGAGGATTACATCTCTCGGTGATGTGTTCGAAGACATAGGCGTTCACGATTTCGACATAATGAGACGGATAAGCCACGGGCCTGCAAGATTGTATGCTCAGTGCAGCATGAAAAACGAGGTAATGAACGCAGGGACTGTGATGGTCAGGTTTGAGAGCGGAGTCGAACACTTCTTCCATCTGTCAAGACAGTATGTAGGCAGGAAGCGGAGCATGGATGTATCGGGAACGAAAGGCACTTTGACGCTCGATTTGTTTGGTCAGATAATCAAGATTCAAGACTTGGATCAAGCGCCCTCAGCTGATGGTAGAACTCTGAGCCTGCCAGAACGTGGTGCCACTATCAAAGTCTATGGAGAGCCAATACAGCAAGTGATTAGCGACTTCATGCATTGTATTGAAACTGGAGATACTCCCAAAGTGAGTCTTGATGATGGTATTGCAGCTCTTGAGATTGTAGAAGCTTCAAGGAAGAGTGCTCTTTCGGGCAAGGTAATCGATATCATGATTCAATCGGGACGAGTCTGAGCAATCAAATGGGTCCTCTGAGCAGAAGTTACTTCCACATTCACGTAATCCCCGTACTGCAGGTCCTCAAGAATAACAACCGGTTTGTAGGCGAAGTTTCTGCACACGACCCCACCCTTTGAACCAGGCTCCGTAACAAGCACCGGGCCAGTCCAGCCAATCCAAGACTCATTATGCTGTGCTATCATCTTCGACACAAAACTGGATAGTTTCCGACTTCGTTCTTTCTTGACAGAGGTGTCGACCTTCTCTTTGGACTTCGATGCTCGGGTTCCTGGCCGGTCCCCGTATTTTGAGATGTTGACTATGCTCGGTTTCACCCTCTCCAGAAGAGCGATGGTAGATTCAAAGTCCACTTCTGTTTCACCGGGAAAACCTACAATGATATCCGTAGCTACTGTTGCCTTTGGAAATCTTCTGGTAACCTTATTGACTATCCCGATCCAGTCCTTGGTAGAATATTGTCGTTCCATTCTATCCAGAACATAGTCACTTCCGGATTGTAGAGGGATGTGGAAGAACTTGAAGTAATGATTGGACGCCATGATTTCAGTTAGGTGTCCTATTGAATCGATGACCAGATTGGGATTGAACATTCCAAGACGGAGGATGTGAGGGCCTTCAATGAGATCAAGTGTCGTCAAGAGAGCAGGCAGTGTTTCTCCCGTGTCGTGCCCGAAGACACCAGCATCTTGCGAGGTCAATCTTATCTCTCGGTAGCCAAGGTGAACGCATCTATCTACGACACGACTTATCTCAGAGATACTATAGCTCCGCACGTCACCTCTGGCGAAACGGACTGCACAGTAGGCACAGCTACCTAGACAGCCTTCACAGATCGGAACTGTGCAGATAACGCTGCTTGGCGGGCCTTCGAAGAAACTTAGCTTCGAACTCGAGTCAGAGTCTAGGTGAATGATTCCGCGTTCACCATGCAAAACTCGTTCTACTATTGGGCCCAGTGACTCAATCGACTGAGGACCAAGAAGTGCTGCAAATTCCGGTATCGCGCTCTTGACTCGATTGATGGAGATGCGTGGAAGACAGCCAGCAATCACTACTGGTGCTGACTGTCTGGATAGCTCCTCAAGTCTGTGTACAATACGGTCCTCGGTGGGCTCCTTGACTCCACAGGAGTTCAGTATGACAAGATTAGCATTCTCAATCTTGTCAACTCTTTCTGCTCCTAGACTACTAAGATGTCCCACAATGATATCAGAATCAGACTTGTTCAGGGAACAACCGTATGTTTCGAGGTAGAAGCGACCTTGTTCCAATCTACTATCTATCCCCCTTGGACATGTGGAAGCACGACTACCACGTCATTCTCGCTCACTGGTGTGTCTTCCCCTTCGAGTGTCGCCACATCCCTCTTGTTCAACATTACTATCAGATTGCCGCTTACGCGATTGCCGTTCAATACTAGACGTCTGACTTCATCTCCTCCGATCTCGACAATCCTATCGATGACCTCGCGAACAGTGGAGTTGTCAGGAACGTCTATGTCGAGTACCTGACTATTGAGAGCCCGGCGGATAGGGCCGAAGGACTTGAAGCTCACGCGCACGTACAGAACCCTGAGGGGCCTACTCAGTTGAGTTATTCAGCGTTTTGATAGTGCGATATGACCTCCTCGGTCAACTCATCAACTGTCTGAATTATCTGCTCTATCTCTTCGGAGGTCGCGGCGTCATAGTGTATTCCTACTATGACAACTATGGGTTTCTCCAGGGACTTGCAGACCTTCTCGGCGGTGGAATTTGAAACAACGTAGTCTTTGTGACCCGGAAGCGTGATGCTGTTGACACTTATGGTCGTCGCGTTTCTGTAATGACTCCTGGTAGGGTAGGCAACAGAAACTCCGCCAATGTGGTGTTCATCACCGCCATAGATTGCAACGAGTAGGTCATTGCCTATGGCCTCAGTGTGAATGAAGATCTTGTGACGACCAGCCTGTTTCTCAAACATCATTTTGCATCAGCCTCAGGTCCTTGGTGAAGTACTGCTGTTCAACTCTATTTGTTCTTGGTATGCTTTTGAAACATGCGCCATGACAAGGTCAGAGTCCTTGGATGTGCAGCTCGATACTCATCCAAGCGCCCGACAGCTGTCACATGTGGAGCCTCCATGACCTTCTCTGGAGTTTCATGCGCCTCCCTTGATATCTGTTCCAATGCAGAGATAAAGAGGTCAAGATCTTGCTTGGACTCGGTTTCAGTGGGCTCTATCATGAGAGCTTCTGGTACTATCAGCGGAAAATAGATAGTAGGAGCATGTACACCAAAGTCAAGAAGTCGCTTGGCCACATTCATGGCAGTTATACCAGTCTTCTCCTTGAGCTCTTCCACTGAGATGACACACTCGTGCATTCGAGGAGCATCCTTGGAGAATGGCAGCGTGAAGCCAGGAATCTTGGCTACGTGGTGAGCTACGTAGTTGGCGTTGAGTACAGCGTTTTTGGAAACGTTTCGAATTCCTTGGTTACCAAGAGAGTATATGTACGAATATGCCCTCACCAGTATTCCGAAGTTGCCGTAGAATCCGTGCACCCTTCCTATTGATCTTGGGAAATCGTACTCAAAATCGAAGGTGCCGTCCTGTTTCTTTAATACCCTAGGCACAGGGAGGAACTCTTCAAGCACTTTCCTTACTCCTACTGCTCCCGCGCCTGGACCGCCCCCACCATGGGGTGTTGAGAATGACTTGTGTAGATTCATGTGTACAACATCGAAACCCATGTCTCCTGGTCGTGTGATTCCCATGATTGCGTTCAGGTTGGCGCCGTCGTAGTACAGGAGACCGCCGGCATCGTGAATGATTCCTGCAGTTTCTTCGATGTCCTTCTCGAACACCCCAATTGTGTTAGGGTTTGTCAGCATTAAACCAGCAGTCTTTGGTCCAGCTGCGGCTTTCAGTGCATCTAGGTCCACGAGACCGTCGGAGCTTGATGGAAC
>JBHLRV010000092.1:0-6132 GCA_048882205.1 Candidatus Thorarchaeota archaeon
CATCATCCTGCAAGACGCCGAAAGTGGTAGCGTTTAAAGGGTCTGTGTTGGTGACGTACAACTCTATTCCATTCGGTAGGTTGTCGCCATCAAAGTCCTCATCATAATCGCTTACAGAGTTGTCATTGCTGTCAGAGTCGTTCGGATCAGTTCCTAATTCGTTCCATTCATCCCCGTCCAAGACAAGATCTGAGTCAGAATCAGGATTACGAGGTAAGGTGTTCGTGACAGTCAACTCGATGATGTTTTCAAGGCCATCGAGGTCTGAGTCCTCAAGGTCGTCTGTTATTGAATCTCCATCGGAGTCGGTCTTGTTCGGATGAGTTCGTGTCAGATATATCTCCTGCCCGTTGCTGAGAAAATCGCCGTCACGGTCATAGTCATAGTCGTTGGTGATCGGACTGAAAGTTGTAGCATTGTTAGGGTCGAACCCAAAGCTTAGATACCGAATCTCGTCTGGATCTAGTATCCCGTCGAAGTCCGAATCCACCAGAGAGGCGTTTGTGCCATAGACAAGCACTTCAAGTCCGTCGTCTATTTTGTCCCCGTCGGTGTCAGTCAACGTGGCGTTCGTCCCGTAAAAAGTGACCTCATCGTAGTCAGAGAGATTGTCAAGGTCTGTGTCGTTTGAATTGGGGTCTGTTTTCCAGACGTTGACCTCTTCTCCATCATTCAAGTTGTCCATGTCTGTGTCTCCTGACACCGGATCTGTGCTGTAGATGTTGACCTCTTCTGCATCATCCAACGAGTCGTAGTCTGAGTCCACATTGGTGACGTTCGTGCCGTAAGTAACGAACTCCGTATAGTCGTCAAGGGTATCACCATCCGTGTCGGCCTTGTACGGGAGAGAACCGACGACCATGACCTCATCCCAATCACTCAGTTGATCACCATCTGTGTCCGTATTGGTGGGTGATGATTTCCATATCTTCACCTCATTGCCGTCTAGGAGTAGGTCTCCGTCAGTGTCAGGATCCAGCGGGTCTGAACCTAGATTGATCTCCTTCCAGTTGGCAAGGTTGTCGAAATCTTCGTCATCATAGTAGTCAGAGAGACCTGGAGTACCCCCCGAATCGACATCGTTGGGGTCAGTATTTGTCAATCTTACCTCCTGCAAGTTTGTGAGGCCATCCCCGTCATTATCATCCTGTGCATCGTTTACACCGTTGTTGTTCGTGTCTGCTTCTAACGGGTCCGTGAGAGTGACGTTATTCTCCTCATAGTCGTCTAGGAGGTCTAGGTCGCTATCCGCAGCATTGGGGTCAGTTCCAATGTAAGTCTCCTGCCAGTCAGTCAGTAGGTCTTCGTCAGAGTCTTCAGAGTTCGGGTCCGTACCGTATGTAATTATCTCTGCGAAGTCGGAGAGTTTGTCAAGGTCACTGTCCCGTGATTTGGGATTGGTACCATAGTTTAGCACCTCCTCTCCATCATCGAGCAAGTCACCATCTGTGTCTGGATTGTCAAACTCAGTTTCTTCAATTAGCCTCTCTCGCGCATCTGCCAATGCGTCCCTGTCTGTGTCAAGCCCGTATACGGAGAGCAGGCCAGTGTCAGAACCCATGGCATACTCCATTTGCATATCATTGTCCAGGTCCCCTACACCTAGCACTCCCCCAAACCCGGAAACGTCTGTTTCTGAGATGACAAGTCCTGTGGAGTCGTACAGTGTAACAGTCCCTCCATCTTCACCAGCCAATAGCTGATTGTCCGTGAACGGTCCAACAGATGCGAACTCTACTGCCGAAACCACGTCATCAAGTGTCTTGTTCCACAGTAGATGCCCTGTGGCATTGAAGACGCGTAGCTCGTTCCCTGCAGTACCAACTGCTATTTCCGGCCAGCCACCGGTGGTCAGATTCCCTGTGGCAAGAGATGTAACACTACTGTCCACGGTCACGTTGTATAGGGCAGTGCCTGAGTTTGAGTATACGCGTAGGTCTCCATCGGTGTTTCCGAAGAGTACCTCAAGCTGTGTGCCTCCTGTAAGGTTCTCTGCGCCAAGCGTCGTCACCGCAAAGACATCGGTTCTCTCGAAGACCAGAGAACCACTACTTTCAAGCAGGGAGAATCTCCCTGCCTGCGAGCCTCCAAGAACCTCATAGCTTCCATCTAAATCTACATCTACGGAAAGAATGACTTGTACTGGACTATTGCTCGTGTGATTCCAACGCTGGGACTCATCCACATTGTAAGCATATATTCGATTGTCATCACAGCCAACCACTACCTCATCAACAGTGTCGCCGTTGAGGTCGGCGCCCGTCACAGCACGCACATCGGACCCTAGAATAACATCTGTCAATACCGTCTGGTCATACGCAATGACTCTGAAGCCGTCCTGAGTTCCGAAGAGAATCTCCATCGCCAATCCTGGGTTGGCTGCCATTGAGGTGACAGCATGAACCGTAGTTCCGAGATCAAGACTCCATTGCAGAGTTGCATCTTCGTTGTACAAGACAAGCGTACCATTCTGAGTGACTACAGCGATTTCATCCTTTGAGTCTCCGTCAAAGTCTGCTACCTCAAAATCAACCACTTGTGAACCGAGGTTCTCTGACCATACCATGGCAGTGTCAAACGGCGTGAGCTCTGACGGGGAGGCCGGGCTTTGGTCTGGTAATCTCACGGCTGGTTGCGCAGACGGACCTCCGGCCGCCGTCTGTAGTCCTACCAGAATGAACACAAATGCCAGTGCCAATAGCAGCTGATATGGTTTCATGTCATACTCTCTCCTGTTTCATTCACCTTCCAAGGCTTGACTTGGAAATAATCGAAGAAATCGCTCTCAACTACTGAGATCTCATCAAACGGTACTTTTCTCTCGTTGAGTGCTTTGATAAGCGGTAGAATCTGTTCGCTAGGATTATCAATGAACAACTTCATAGCATTACGCCCCGACATTGAAGTATATTGTACTCCGGGTGCACTCCTGATTCGCTCCACAATTTCCATTGATGTACTAGGCAGCACGAGTCGGATGCTCTCACCCTTTCCAGGGAGCGTCGAGATGAGCTCTTCAGGAGTTCCAAATTGACTTACAAGTCCATGCTCCAGTAGGCAGACGCGTGTGCAATAGTCCACTATCTCCAAGTCATGCGAGATAATCACCATCGTTGTTCCAAGCTCGAAGTTTAGCTCCTTCAGATAGTTGAGCGTTTCATGTCTCAGATGAGCATCAAGTCCGGTAGTCGGCTCGTCGAGCAGTAGCACCGGGGGATTGTGTATCATCCCAAGACATATAGAAACCCTCTTCCTTTCTCCACCGGAGAGCCTCTTTACGTGCTTGGTCTTGAGCTCTTCATCAAATCCGAGAATCGTAAGGACCTCTCGTGCACGTTCTTCGATCTCTTTCGGTTTCATCCCGAAAAGTCGTCCGAAGAACTGAGCATTCTGGAGTGGAGTGAAGTCATAGTAGAGACTCAGATGTTCTAGCTGTGGAACATAGCCAACAAGAAGGCTGATCAGTTTCGTATCCTTTGTTACGTCATATCCCCCAACAAACGCCTGGCCGTCGGTGGGATCAATCTGTCCGGTGAGTACTCGAAGGACAGTCGTCTTTCCCGCGCCAGATGCTCCTATTATCCCTAGGAACTCCTTCTTGTTTGCATAGAAAGACACCCCTTTCAGGGCATAGAAATCGCCAAATGCAACCTTCAGGTCTCTGATGTCGATTTCCTGTTCAGAGTGTGTGTCTGCATCGGTCATCTCAGACTCCTCCTACCTTGTCGCTGATTCTATCGAACATCTTGCCTCCCTCCTCCAGCGTATCCATTAGGCCCCTTAGAGCTTCTATCTTCTGGATTCGGTCAAGGTCCTCGCGTTGAATCAAATCCTCTATCTGAGTGAAGGCCGCCAGCAATGTGTTTAGAGTGTTATCTATCTCTCTTACCAGCTCTGGATCAATCTCTATAATCCTCATTCTCTTCCTTCTTCGAGATCTGTAGAGGAGGAGCCCTATGACAAGACCTGAGAAGACACCAACTGAGGAAATGAGGGCTATTTGGGCCATGGTCAACGGAAAGCCATTGGTGGTAGTCGTTGTTGTGATGTCCGGTTCAAAGAGCTCGAAAGTGACGCTGGCATATGTGGTAGCATAGTCTTCACCACCAAGAATGATGAATATCCCGTTTATCCTTCCTGACGAATTCCAATACCCCGGAACAAACTGTGATGAGTAGAGCCCATTCTCTACAAAGCCGGCAATAAAGAAGGCCAGAGTCCCGTTTGGAAGCTCAAATACAATGGCAACGAACAGATCGTCCACTGGCCGGCCGTCATAGTCCTTGACATGGAGATTCAAAAACACGCTTAGTCCCGTCTGATACCTTGTCGTATTCTCCGATAGAGATGCCACCCCTGTAAGAGTGTTGAGAAGGAGATACTCGTTCAAGTTGTCGAGTAGCATACTGTTGTTGTTCTTGACGAGGTTCTTGTTCATGAATATCCTTGATGACCCGAAGAGTGCAAGCTGTGGTCTGCTTTGGTCAAGAAGGACAACTGGCTTTCCATCGAGAAATGCTGACGCGAAGGATTGGTTCTCAAGAATGTAAGTACCTCCTCCAAGCCAGATTGATTCCAGACCAGCTCCCAAGAGTGAACTTGTTACAATGTCAGTTGTGTTCTCCTTGGAATGTTCACCTTGCATCGAGTATCCGTAGGGTGCAAGAAGCTGATTCAGGACTGTCAGGTTCGCGCGATCTTCGCTGTCTCCGAATATTATGAGCTTGCCCCCTTCTGCTGTGTAGTCACTGAGAATCTCAGCATCTGTGCTGTTGAACTCCTCAGTAGGACTGAATATCAACACGCCAGAGAATTGGATCAAGAGGTCTTCGTCAAGAGGCATTCCTGGGGTCTCCACAAGGTCCAGTCCCCTACCCGCCATGGACTTCTTTAGACTAGATAGGCCAGAGAATGTGGTCATCCGAAAGGCGTCCAGCAGACTTGTCAATGAACCGAGGTCGCCGAGGTCTCCTAGATTGAATCCTCCTTCCAATGATGGCCCATCATCCTCATCCTGTGCCAAGGCGATAGGGAAGCCTCCATCACCACCTATGTCGCCTCCGAAACCGCCGCCGATGTCCCCATCTAGCCCTCCGAAAAAGCTCAGTCCACCACCATGCGAGGTATCAAGAAGGAGCATTGCTCTGGGGTACTCGATATCTCTCTCAAGTGTGATGTTGGAAGTCCAGCCGTGCTCAGTTTCGATTACGTAGTCGCAGCGGTGGTAGCCATCCATCATGATCGGAGGAGCGAGAAGGAACAATGAGAAGTTATAGTATCCTTCAACGCTATCTGCACTCTGCAAAGTAACGTTGCCCCAATCACTCGCATTTCCGTGTTTCTGCACAGTGAGATTTCCCAAGGGCACGTTAGAAGAAACGACGAACGTATAGAGCCCGAAGTCAGCTGGAAAACGGACGTCAAATGGTGCGAAAGGTGTCTGTTTGGGAAAGACTGACGTGGAAGGAATTGGAGTCACAACAAATAGGTCCCGCATGATGAAATTGTCCAGCAACGCCAGTATGGCACTCAAATCAAGCGAAGAGGTCAACAAGGAACCAGTTGAGAGTGAAAGCGCGTCATCGATGTTTCCTGCTGTGACCCAGTAGACAGTACTCATGCCCATCTTCTCCGGGCTCCATTCAGCAGTCACTACTTGCGCTTGAAAGGGCTCCACACCATCATAGGAGAATACACGACCGTACAGCGAGTTTCCATCATCTTCGCCGTGGATGATGAGCATGGCCGCGGTGATATCGCTCACGTTCCACCCAACATTCATCACGACTGCGCGAGACTCATACGTCTCCCCCATCTCAGCTATCCGAGGTATCTCCGCCTCGACAACGATGAGATCGTTTTCTGGTGCGCCAGTAGTGTTTGGGTCCAGTTCCCACATCGCTTCAATGGAGGTATCAAGTACTGTCCTGTTCTCACCGAAGCCCATGGCGATTGAAACATTGACTGGTTGATTTACAGGTATTACTCCAAAGTCCCATTTCATCGCCAGTCCGACTGAGCCATCGTAGGTGGTTGAGCCTGTCAAATTGTCATCTGAAACGTGTGATGAAGTCTCAGACGAGTTCCCAATCTCAAATGCATCCAAAGGAATACTGGAGTTCACTCCGAAGT
>JBHLRV010000093.1:0-6087 GCA_048882205.1 Candidatus Thorarchaeota archaeon
TCACAATCGTGGATGCGGAAGCTGAGGCATTGTCGCCGGTGTGGATTGTGACGCCCATCAGTCTTGCAGGAATTGCCATTGTGATTAGCCTCTTCAGTTTCACGAGAACAAGGGAGAGTACTTAGACAATTGTGCGGGTTGACCCGCAACCCCAAAGGGGGGATTCACACACATTTACTTCTGCACACGCGGTGGAGGAGGTCAACAGCGAGCCATGATGTAGAATGGAAGCGTGAGTTTGCTTCGCACTCCGTTCCTACTTCATTTTTCCAGAGGAAACGAGCTGATTGGCCAAAAGACAACCTAGTCCAGCCAATGAGAAGAAACCATCGTTCTTCACTCGGATATTACGAGCGTAGTTCCTATCAGTTATTAGCGCCTTCAATTACCGGATTATCATGGATGTAGCTCAAATCAAGACTGAAGAAGACGTGAAGAGATTCCTTGCTGGGTGGAGCGACTTCGAGAGAGCCGTCTACTTGGCCACTTTCAAGATTCCCGAGGGAATGGTAAGCACCTACGGAAGGATTGCAGAGAAGATAGGCAGACCCAATGCCTACCGGGCAGTTGCTAATGCCTTGCACAAGAACCCATTGCATCCTGTGGTTCCATGCCATAGAGTTGTGACTGCAGATGGTCGTTTTGGAGGCAACAAGAAGAGGGCAGATGATAGAAGGAAGCTCGTGGAAAGCGAGGACGTTCCGATCGAGAATGGAAAAGTCAAGATGGGCGAGGACATTATCTTCTAAGGGAGGCTTGGTACGGACTAGTTGCTCCGCAGGCAAGAGGAACAGAGGTATGATTCTAACTGATACGTAAGAGAGCATGCATTGTCTGTTTCGCAAACTAGATAGAATCAAACTCATGTCTGACATGCTTTGATGAGGAGTCTTATTACGTCAGAGCTGTCTTTGGCGAATCCCGAAACGCATGGACATTCATGTTGCGAACATAGAGATGCCAGGTGCACGTAGATTGTTTGTCGACTGCCACGCACACATCATCCACCCTTTCAACCACACAACTATCACCCAAAGAGATGTAGACGCAGTTGTCAGTGCTGCAAGAAGGAAGGAAGTCGATTACGTCGCTAGTGTTTCAGCTAATCCGAAGTATTATTCATTCTACGATATTGAGAGGCATTTTGGGGGTCTGATGCGTGTGGTTGGCATTCAGAGGGGACTGGCCCAAAACGATAATTCGCCTCTGATTTCAAACCTGAGAAGTGAGATAGAGCTTCACAGACCCAAAGCCATAGGAGAAATCGGCCTAGACTACAATTCTCTGAATCAGACCAGTAGCCAGAGAGGAATCTTCCGTAGACGACAGCAACAACTATTCCGCGACCAGATTCGTTTGGCTCGCGAGTTCGATCTCCCAATTGTCATCCATGAGGCGGGGGCTGATAGAGATTTGCTGGCGACTCTTGAGGAGGAAAGGGCTGATGACATCCAAGGGATGGTGCATGGTTGTACCTGTGGAAGAGAAGCTCGCGAGACACTTCTAGACATGGGATTCTTCCTCTCCTTCGGATTCAGCCAACTTGAGGGTTCAAGAACGTCAGAGATGATTTCAGAAACCCCAGTTGAGAACCTCCTCACTGAAACAGACTCTCCTGCCTGGCTGAGGTATCCTGATATGTCAGTTCAATACCAGCCTGCAGATGTGCCGGAAATTGCTGGCAAGATGGCTGAGATTAAGGAGATGGAGATAGAAGAGTTTGCCCAAGTCGTCTTGAGGAATGCTGGGAAACTCTTCAGGTTCTGAAGCATTGAGTGTGATTATGACTTTCCGGTTCATGTGATTTTCAATTCTGGAGGAACGGGCTTCGAACAAGGTAGCATTCAACTTCCTAGAATGCACCATTGTCATAGTCGCTGACATCGACCACGTGAAACGACCGATAAGTCGTTTCGCCAGCGATTGTTCAGAATGAGAACGTTCCTTGAGAGATGAACGATTCCTCACGCCAACAAGAAGGGCATCATCTCATTCAACATCTCATCGAAATCTGGTGGGATAATATGACCGGTACCCGTCGATTCAATGAGCAGGTGTTTCATTTCTTGCTCCTCCATTATGCTAGCCAGATTCTTGCAGGGCTCATAGCTGCTATCTTCTGTGCCAGTCACTATACAACATCTGATGTCACGCTCGACCAACTCTTCGATTCTTGTGGTCAAGTCATCAGCATTGATATGATGTGGGATGACCGCTATGACACCTTTCACAGGGAATCTATTCTGAACGAATGTTGCCTCTAGCGCTAGCATTCCTCCAATCGACGCTCCTCCAAGAAGGACTACCTCGGAGTCAATTGCTATCTGCTCCTTCACCGCGTTGTAGCAGTGCTCAAGATCGTCCAGACCCGCCTCAACGTCGTTCCAAGTGTATTCATTGTGACCAATTACTTGAGAGGACTGTGGGACCACCAAGACGATATCGTTGCGCAACACACCCTCTTTCCAGTATGGTTCAAACTCCTTCATGTTGCTGCCGCGCCAGTGCAGAGCGAAAAGAACAGGGTAATGTCGTGCTGAGTCATAGTCAGGAGGGGTGCGAACAACCCACCCCACCTTGGAGTGCTTCCTTTCCTCTTCGTGTCTTGTTCGGAATCCCTTCATGATTCTTCTGAACCTTGGACTTGCTTTCAATAGCTCGATGTTGGGAAACTTGTCGAGACTCTCTTGCGTCCGCCAAGCCCCCTCATCATATGCCTCCTCCAGAGTAGTGATTGAATCTTCAATTTCACCCAACATGGCCTGGATGTAGGCCGTATCGAAGCACGCACTAGCAGAGTGTTCTGGGAAGTCACTACGAATCTCCCTTGTAATCTCAAGGCATCTGACATAGTCTTGCTTCTCAAATAACTCCAGCAGTTCTCGGGACTTTTCTTGGTAGTCCTTCTCCAGCATGGCCATCTCCATGATGCCAAAGTGTAACTTCAGGGAATATTCGAAAGTGCCATGTTGTTTGGTATATATCCCTGCACGTCAGAGCAAGCGCCTGTCATGCCGTCCAATCCCTTATGGCGACCTTGACCGAACGACGCATTTCTGCAGCAAAGTCAGACCCTGTCTTCTGCAGAAAGATGCTCTGTCCGATGTTCTTGGCGTCCTTGTGGAAACTGCGACTGCCAAAATGGTCTTTGAGCATGCTTTCAAACTCTTTGCCATCAACATGTGAGTACTTGTCTTGGAAGTACACGAAATGCTGGGGGAATCTAGAAGTCTTCTCCCGTGCAGGTCTATCTGGCATCGGATATCCAAGACACAGTAGCGCAATCGGAAAGACCCACTTGGGCAAGTCAAGCATCTCTCTGTGGATCTCAATGTTCTCCATTATATCCCCAATGTAGCACGATCCTATCCCAAGTGACTCAGCGGCTATCACGGCGTTTTGCGCCGCTATCAGGGCATCACAACATGCAAGCAGCAGGTCAGATTCTTGAGGAGTGACGTACTCAGTCTGATGAGCCTCGCACAATCCTGGAACATCAGAGTATTCGAAGAAGTCATACCATCTCTGCATGTCAGCTAGAAAGAGAAGTACTAGAGGAGCCTTCGCAATGAAGGGCTGGTTATCACATGTTTCGACCAGCAGGTCCTTCATCTTTTGGTCTGTGACCTCGATAATTGAGTAGTGCATCATATTGCCAGCAGTAGGGGCACGGAAAGCACTGTGGAGAATCCAGTCTTTGTCCTCCTTGCTGACGGGTCGCGGATCATAACCCCTCAAAGACTTTCGATTGTTCAGAAGATTCAAGATTTCATTCATGACTCCTACTTCATTCTAGCCTCGATTTAACGATTGTCACGTTTTCTTGGCGCTGAACAACCACAGGGATTGATGAAGCTAGAGAAGGTTTTTAGGTGTGGGCCGGCAAAGATACGGTATCCTCGTTGGGAGAGGAGGTACTCACAGAAATGTCAGGAAGCACATATGGTTCAAGCACAGTCGTGGGTATTGCTGTGGTCTTCATCATCATTGGAGCGGGACTCGGCTTCGGTGCGAGTTGGATGCTGGCACCAGCTCCTGGGCCGGGACCAGGTCCCGTAGCAGAAACTCTGAAGGCGGGTTTCATCTATGTAGGGCCAATTGGAGACTACGGATGGAGTCATGCCCACGAACAGGGTCGACTTTTCGTGAACAGCACGTACGATTGGCTTGACACAGTATATCTGGAGTCCGTGCCAGAGGACCAGACAGAGAACAGGATTGACTACTTGGTTAACGAACAAGGATGCGATGTCATCTTCACAACATCATTTGGCTTCATGGACGGCACAATAGCGGCTGCAGCCAATCACCCAAACACGATTTTCTTCCACTGTTCAGGGTATAAGAGAGCGGCAAATGTCGGCACATACTTTGCGGACTTCTATCAGCTCTATTATCTAAACGGTCTGATGGCCGGAGCACTCACTATGACCGGGAAGATTGGTTACGTTGCAGCGTTTCCGATTCCAGAACTGATTCGGCACATCAATGCCTTCCAGCTTGGTGCCCAAGAAGCAAACGCATCGGTCCAAACTGAAGTCAGGTGGCTACTCACCGATTGGTATGATCCAATTGCAGCAAGAAGTGCTGCAGAGGCCCTTATCACTGCAGGGTGTGACGTGTTGGCGTTCACAGAGGATTCACCCACCGTCCTAGAGGTTGCAGAGGAGAATCCTGGCGTACTAGCCTTCAGTCACTACTCACCAATGCAGTACTTCGCCAACGATAGCTGCATCAGCGGCCAACTTGCAGACTGGGGCGTCATCTACGAGGACATCCTTCAGAAGATATACCTGGGTCAGTACACCAGTACTAACCTTCAAAACGTCGACTATCTTTGGTTGCTGAAGGAAGGCGGCATCGAGTTAGGTGGTCTGTTCGACGAACCAATCAACACAGTGTTCGTTGATGACCTGCAAGGAATCAACGTGACGGATCCGATTCTGGGAGAAATAAGCATCTATGATCTCGTGTTCAAGAGATATGAACAGATGTCGGACGTCAATGTTGTGTTTGAACCCTTCACTGGACCCATATATAACCAGACGGACTATCTGATGGTACCTGATGGGGTTAGGATGACAACTCCACAGCTTCTTACCATGGATTGGTTTGTCAAAGGAGTAATAGGAGACGCATCCCCTTAGGGGTGGCTTCTCCCTCCCCTCTTTTTTTCTTCTAGTTCCGAAAAGACTATGACTAGGATGTTTGACGAGACGTCACAGTGGTTTCCCCAAAACGAGGTTTAGACCGTGGAAACAGTCCTAGAGATGCGAAATATCTGCAAGAGCTACTTTGGCGAGGGCGGAGTCGAGATAAAAGCAAATGACAATGTGACATTCACCCTCAAGACCGGCGAAGTCCATGCTCTGCTTGGTGAGAACGGAGCAGGCAAGTCAACACTTGTGATGAATCTCTGTAGAGAACCAGACAGCGGGCTGGTAATCCTGAAAGGAGAGGAAATCGAACTTCAGTCCCCACGCGACGCTCTCGAGCATGGAATAGGAATCGCATACCAAGATCTCTCTAGGACGCTAGTTGAGAGACACACAATTGCAGAGAACATTCTTAGTCTGACGAGAGGATTCCTCCTCTCACTTGGCACAGTGGAGAATGCAGTCAGGAAGGCATTAGCTGAGTATGACCTGGGTCAACTTGATCCCAGAATGAGTGTCTGGAAGCTCTCAGGAGGAGAGAAACAGCGAGTTGAGATTCTAAAGGCACTGATAACAGATCCTGGTATATTGATATTTGATGAGCCAACTTCAATGCTAACACCTCCAGAGGTCGATAAACTGTTCTCCTTGATAGAGGTGCTAAAGAGTCAGGGAAAGAGCATAGTAATCATTACGCATCATCTTGAGGAAGCCATTCGCATTAGTGATAGAATCACTGTGTTGAGAGGGGGACAAGTGGTAGATACCCTCGATGAGAATCGTGTGAAGGAACTGAAGAAGAAGCCAGAGGAGGGTAAACGTGAGCTGGCCCAGCTCATGGTAGGCAGGGAAGTGCTCTACGATCTTGAAAGGAAGATGCTTCAAGTAGGTCCCACAGTCTTGAAAGTCCAAGACCTGTGTGTTAACAATG
>JBHLRV010000094.1:0-6086 GCA_048882205.1 Candidatus Thorarchaeota archaeon
CAGAGTTTCAGACCGAACTTGACAACACATACCGAAGAATCATAAGACTAGCGGGCATGACAGACGAATCACGACTCGCTCGTCTCTTCTCTGACGAGATTTCACGCGCAGTTTTTCCAAAGCTGTGGAAAGGCGGCATCTCTAAGGAGGATCTTGAGGAATGGCTGAAAATGGTCACCGGTTTACCCAGTGTAAGTGTGGAGTCAACAATCGCGCCATTTGAAGAGCTAGGCCTTGTAAAGTCGGAGTGGGTCGATGAGATTGGTCGAACATGCATCTTTATGATAAAGGACCTTGAGGTCTTCCGTGCACCGCCGCTCATGGCCATGGAGGCATCAAGCTCCATACTTGATCCTGAATTGGCAGCAGAGTACAAGTCCGAAGTCCTAGAGTTCCTGACGGAATGGCAGAAAACGCCTGAGGACACAGTCTCAGTGGCCTCCATCCTAGCAGATCCCGACTGCTATGACACTCTTAGCGAGCTTCGCAGAAGACCTGTCAACATATCTGAGCTTGAAGCCACTCTCGGAATACCACCGAAAGAACTCAAGCAGGCTATTCAGACTCTGAAGAAGTACAGAGTGGTTTCTGAGAGAAGAAGGAAGGGTCCTTCGGGAGAATACGACAAGTGGTTGTTCCTTCTCAACGATATCAGAGTGCGACTCTTCTTCCCAGAATACTTCCTGCAGACACTTGTGACAGATCTTGAAAAGACCCCAGACGACCCTAAGGAATTGGAGATGGTTCACAACCATCTACGACTCTTGAGGGACAATTTTCCACGCTAGACCGGGAAGCAGGTCACAATTGGCTTGGACTCAGGGTGACGTTTGTAGCTGATTCTGTGCCATTTGGCAGAACTCCAATTCTGTTCTTTTTTGGCCGGGTTAACGCTCAATGAAGCACCGTTTCGTAATTTCGGGAACCAGAAAGTTTCATATGCCGTAAGACCACTCGGCATCCTGCATACCCCATCCGGGGTAGGCTGCCTTCGTGAATGAGCAGGACGTACGACTTCCCCGTCACAAGAACTCGCATTCACAACACACGGTCCCTATTACGAGTTCTAGCATTGGACTCTCGGAACATTCGCTTCCGAGGGGATGAATCCCCTTGCAAACAATACTTGCGCAAACCGATTTCTGCGTGCGTCCGGCTTGAAGGCCCGACGGATGCGGAGGATCGCCTGTGCGAACCTCTGCGTCCAAAATACCATCTGGTCAGCATCGGTCACGAAGTCACCATTTCTCGACATTCACTCGTAGTTTCCGGTATTATCACAGATTGTCTCATATGTCATTGTGAGTATTCCTGCCGGCACAGAATGCTGTAAATAGCATCGAAATCCAAGCTTGACAGTCAACACTCAGATTCACATACTTGCTTCCAGAAAGACGGCATTATGCTGTTGACTCATGTGATGATGGTGAGCCTCACTTGATAATCGCGACGTATCTAATCCGCATATCCACTGGCGATCTCCTTGCCTCATCTTCATACTGGCCTATTGAGGTCCCTTGGGAGTCGGTCGAGGAGTTCCTTTCTACACGTCGCGAGATACAGTCTGCCTCTGGAAATGATATGGCCGAACTTGCCCTTGTGATTGAAGATGACAAATTCATGAGCAGAGAGGTAGTTCAAGACGTTCTGCTGGTCTATGTCAGCGATATAGGCGAGGATGAGAGGGTTATTGCTGACAAGCTTAAGGACGGCACAACCACCATCAAGAGAAAGATATCAAGATCTGGCTTCGAGAGCCTACTGGACAACTATGAGGCTGTCATTGAACCCTCAGTGATTACAAAGTTGAAGATAGCACTTGTTGGGGAAGGTGGTGTCGGCAAGACCACGACACTTCATCTCCTTCTTGGAGAAACACCGCCCACTCAATATGTGCCAACCATTGCTCTGAATCTTGAAACTGTCGAGAACATTCGTTTTGGGAACTACTCCCTGGTCCTTTGGGATTTCGCTGGTCAGGAACGATTTCGAAAGCTTTGGCGATTCTACTTCCACGGGGCCGACGTTATCTTCCTTGTATGCGATTCTTCACTGCGCAACGTCATAATCAGCAAAGACATTCTCAAGCTCATCAGAAGAGATGCCCCAAAGGTGCCCCTCTTTGCAATTGCCAATAAGCAGGACAAGCCCAACGTGATGAAACCAGATGTCGTGCAGAAGATACTTGGAGTTCCTACCTATCCTATGGTCGCCATCGACAAGGGTCGTAGGGATGAGATGCTAAGAATCCTGATGAATGCCGCCGCGACCTATGTCGGAGTTGCCCTTCCTGATCTACCGACTTCACAGCTTCTGAGTTTCACCGACAAAGCCACTGTGGAGGCCATTGCCGAAGTAGATGCAATGGCACGTGCGCGTGAAGAAGAGCTTGCTGAGGACTATGAAACAATCGAAGTCGTGGAAGAGGTGCTTATTGATGAATTTGGCAATGTGATTGAAGATGCTGATGACTACGAGGTCGTTGAAGAAGTAATCGAAGAGATTGGCGAAACTGTGGAAACTGATGTTGCTGAACCAGAGGAAGTTGAGGTAGCGGTTGAGAGTTTTGATGAAGAAGAGCCCATTGACATTGAAGTTTCTGAAGAGATAGCGCCTGCGGAGCCGGTCGCTGCAGTTCAGGGAGAAGTGGATTCTAGTGAGTTTGAGATAGCGACAGAAGTACCGGTAGTCGCCGAGTCAGATTCATACGATGTTACTATAGAGGCCATCGATGAATCAGAAGAACCTGGTTCGACAGATGAAGTTGAGATGGTCGAAGTATCAGCTGAGGGAGCGGAGGAAGAAGCCGCCGACATAGAGGTACTCTCGACTGAAGATGAAGGTAGAAAGATGGCCATAGAATTGATATTTGAAGCGCTTGAGGCTGACGAGTTCGTCGGCGCTGAGATTGAGAAGGTGTCAAAGGAAGAGCTCGATACGGCCCTGGAAGCCTTTTCTCACGACGAGGTCCTCGCGAAGAATGGAGACCCTGACATTGAACCAGAACTTGACGAGGAAGAAATGAGAGAGCTCTATCTATTCTTGGGAGAGATTGAGAAACTGGGGCCTGACGAAGAGCCAAGCACCACAGCTACTCTTGATGTGATTGATCAAGAGGCTATCATGGAGATTGATGCCATTCTTGAGCGTATCTCACGCGAATCTTCCGCAAAGGAGTCGAAAGAACCCAGGGATGAATAAAGCTCAGTCTTGGGGGAATGAGAAGCCCATTCTACAACGACACCGATTCTGCTTGGCACGGAAGACTGATTTGCATGTGTAATATCAGGAATAGGCATAGTGCAGAGAGTACATAACCGATAGAGGTAGAACATTGAAACTGAACGAAGTCGAGGTGGGAAAGAACGTTCCAGAGGTTGTAGTCCGTATTGTTTCGGTTGCTCCTCCTCGCATAGTTCGGACTAGAGGTGGCCGAAAGACCCAGCTGACTGAGGTGCTGGTTGCAGATGAAACGGGCACTGCAATCATGAGCCTGTGGGGCTTTGGAGAGGGTCGAGACCTGTCGGCGGGAATGGTCGTCAAGTTGGTGGATGGGTGGGCGAAGGAATGGCAAGGAAGGATGCAACTCTCACTTGGTCGCTCTGGAACTCTTGAGAAAGTCGAGGATGATGGCTCAGTTCCATCTATTACAGAGCTCAAAACCCAAACCACTTTGCTCGACTTGGATGAGTGATGATGATAGGCCTTAGAGGAACTGAGGAAGAGAGATGGTTCTAGCATACTTGTCTGGCCCGATAATCCAGTCGCACGAGAGAAGGGACGACTTCTACAAGACGGTGATCAGAACACTTGGGGATGAGGATGTTGAAGTGTTTGCTCCTCAATTCCTTCCTCCTGCGTCAGCAAAGGAGATCTACGAACGAGACGTGCACTATGTGAGATCGTGTGACCTTTTGATTGCTGAGATTTCCAGTCCTTCACATGGAGTAGGAATGGAGATCATGCTGGCAATCGAGCTCTCCAAGCCAGTTCTCATGTTTCACCACAGAAGCAGTGGGAGTATCTCTCGTATGGTAATCGGTGCGGATGGAAAGGCTTTGTTCATGTATGAGGATCTTGACGAGGTCGCCGAGATTCTTCGTGGTCATGACCTGGGCAATCTCGTCGTGGCCGAATGCCCTTCATGTGACTCTCAGGTTGCGACAACCAACGATGAGCTCACAAAGTGCATAGTGTGCGGATCGACAGTAACGGATTCGGCGAGGTAATATGATGCAACAGGAAACGGAAGGGGAATCCAATAGGCTTCGCGTTGTACTTCTTCTGGTCCTCTCTGTTCCTATGGTGTCAAGTGCCAGCATCCTAATTCGCATCACCAATCCAGTCCTATCGCCCCCTCTGGTGACTGTGTTTTGGAGAACCCTCTATGGCGCCACAGTCATGGCGGGCATTGGCTTCGCAAGGGGGGACCACACTAGCTATCGAAGCCGACAGTTGAAACGCACTTGGGGCTGGCTCGTCCTAATTGGGATTGTCCTCTCTCTTCATTTCTCAACCTGGTTCACATCATTGTTCATGACGACAGTCGCCGCCAGTGTTGTTCTAGTAAACACTTCTCCAATTCTCACGGCGATTCTCTCTACCGTAGTCCTCGGTGAAGCTCTGCGTCGGAGATCCTGGGCTGGTGTGTTGGCGGCCGTAAGTGGTGCAGTCTTCTTGGCTTGGACTGATCTCGAAACAGTCGGTGCGGGCGCACTAACTGGTGACCTACTTGCACTACTCAGCGCCCTCTTTTTGGCCATCTACTTCATTGGTGGACGGAGATACGCTGTGGGTTTGCCAATCACTGTATATACTTCGATAATCTACCTAGTAGCGGCAGCAACCACGCTGTCCTTCTGTCTTGCATTGGGCCTAAACGTCTTGGTCTTTGATCCAAGAGAGGTGGCAATCTACTTGGCCTTAGCAATCTTTCCCACTGCTCTCGGCCACTCAGTAAACAACTATCTCTTGACTCTGGTTCCTGCTTATGTCGTATCTTCTGCAGTCCTCGGTGAGCCCCTAGGCGCCACACTACTGGCACTCGTATTCCTTGGAGAAATGCCTACTGTGTTGACGCTGGTCGGATTCGCTGTGATTCTAATAGGAATTGCCCTTGTCCTTGCAGACATTGCCTCTAGGGAACGTTCTTCAGAATTATCCCTTGATGACTCCGATAGGTCGTAATCGGACTGCCTTTGTTGCAATTCCAACGGCGTCGGAAACTCGCACCACTTCGTCAACATCCTTGTATGCCCCGGGTGCTTCCTCCGCAATGACCACAGCCTTGGCTGACTTGACGACTATGCCCTCTCCTGCGAGTCGGCTTTGGACCTCCTTTCCAAAGAATTGTTTCTTTGCCCTAGTTCTGCTCATGTACCTTCCAGCACCATGAGCGGTTGAGCCAAAGGTCAGCTCCATGCTCTTCGGGTTTCCCATGAGTATATAGGAGGCAGTTCCCATTGTGCCTGGAATTAGAACCGGCTGTCCGATGCTTCTGTAAGCGGCTGGAGTTTCTGGATGGTGTGCCGGAAAAGCTCTCGTTGCACCCTTTCGATGAACCACAACCTTTCTTCTCTTTTGATCGATGTCATGCTCCTCAACTTTGCCCATGTTATGAGCGACATCGTATATCAGACGCATGTCTAGGTCTTCTGCAGACTGACCCATGACCTTCGAGAAAGTTTCCCGTACAAAATGCATCATCACCTGTCGATTCGCCCATGCGTAGTTCGCGGCCGCGCTCATGGCTCCAAGATATGCTTGCCCTTCTGGAGTCGTTGTTGGCGCACTACACAGTTCTCTGTCGGGCACCTGTACGTTGTATTTCCTCATCGCCTGCGTCATCGTCTTGATATAATCACCGCATACTTGATGGCCCAAGCCCCTTGATCCGCTGTGTATCATGACGGTCACCTGGCCTGTCCGTGTTATGCCCATTGCCTTGGCGGCCGTTTCATTGTAGATTGCATCAACTAACTGTATCTCCAAGAAGTGGTTTCCGGAGCCCAAGGTGCCCACTTGTCCCATTCCTCTCTTCTTGGCATGAACTGAAACCTTGGATGCATCAGCGAACTCAAGACTTC
>JBHLRV010000095.1:0-6070 GCA_048882205.1 Candidatus Thorarchaeota archaeon
ATGACAACGAGGATCAGAGACAGGAAGCCAGTCAAGATTACTGCAGACGTAACCACGGCATTTCCTCCATGCATTGCCCAATTGCATCAAGACTCCATCCAAGGAAAGAACCTCTCTCATGAGGCTCGCTTTGCGCTGGCTGCATTCCTCCTGAAGATTGGAATGACAGAAGAAGAGGTCATGGGTGTCTTCAAAGCAGCGCCTGACTTTGCTAGAAATCTCGCCGAGTATCAGGTACGTCACATCTCCTCAAAATCGGCTGGAGAGGGCTACACACCACCGGGATGCAAGAAGATGCAGGGCAACAGCCTATGCCCTGTGTATCTAAGTACCGCATTCGATTCTCTTTGCGAGTACGTTCTCCATCCACTTGCTTTCTATGAAACCCGGCTCTGGGAGATATCCAAAGGCATTGAAGATCATGGCTGGTACACCAGAAAGAAGAAGAAGCGTCAGAGCTTCTAGACTCACCAACTCTTGGGTTTCTTCCCCCTTGTACGAGTGAAGTAGTATAGGTACTCTTGAGCATACCCGGCGTATTTCCCAAAGTAGGCTCTTGCCGCTTCAGACTTCTTGGCATATGACTTCCCAGTCGCTGTGAATATCCCGTAGTGTTCTTGGATGACACGTTCAATCCATACGTCAATCGGGAAAGCCTCTAGGAAACCCAATGAGAACAAACATACACAGTCCGCCACTTTGTCACCGACTCCGTGCAGTGACTTCAGCGTCGTATGAGCATCCTCGTAACCTATCTTCACCAGGTGGTCTGGGACGAAATCTCCCTCTAGGATGGATTCTGTTGAACGAAGAACAAAGCTTGCCCGCCAATCCAGGCCCAAGGCTTGCAGCTGCTCCTCTGTTGCACTGGATAGCTCTTCTGGAGAAGGAAAGCCATGATAGGTAGCGTTCCGAAAGGTGTAGACAGGTCCGAACTCTCTTCTAATTGACTGAGTGAGTCTTCTGATGTTCGGGATGTTGTTGCGGATCGAGCACAGAAATGAGATTAGACACGGAAAGAAGTCGTCAGATATGACACGCAGGCCTGGCGCGAATTGTATGCTCTCTCTCACGATTCCATCTCGCATGATCTGCTGCTGAATCTCTGAAAGTGGGTCTCTGAGTCGGAACATCTCCTCCAAGTCTACATCGTGGTCTGAGGTTTCGTAATATAGAGTGTTTCCTCTTTGCTCCACGTAGACGACCTGTCCGATGTCTGCATTGACATATCCGTGGCCCTCTCTAGTCCAACAGAACGTCTGACCACATTCTAGGGTGTCGACAAGGTCGAACTGCCCCGAATCCAGCTCTCTCATTAGAGTCGCTCGAGGTCAAGCATCAAGAAGAGTATTGTGATAGAGTACGTGGGACTAGAGACTAAGGTCCGATACATCCAGGGCCTCCCTCTCCACGATTTCGATTAGGTTCTCAATATCATCAGAGAGAATCACTGGAACTCCAACCTTGGTCGGAATCTTTCGGGAAGCATTCCAAATGATGATGGCCACCGTTCCTTCAGGGACGTCGTCCACAGCGTGGTTCTCTCCCATGCACCAAAAGCGTGGAATGGTTATCCCTTTCATTCCCTCAATTAGAAGGAAGTCCGAATCGAGGTGTTTGAGGATTCGTTCCAAGTCTGCTCTTTCCTTGAATCTGATTGTGGTCGAACCTGGGCCTTGGAGGATGGTCGTTTCAGCTCCAGCCCTGAGGTGTTTCCAAGTGTCAGAGTTCTCTGGTGGCATGACATCCTCCATACTGCTCTTCACCGTCGTTACAGAGGCACCTCTTGCTACAAGTCCCTCTATGAGCGTTTCAATGAGTGACGTCTTACCTGTGCCGGAATATCCTGATACTGCAAAGACTCGCAATGCTTGTCGATATCTTGAGGAGCATAGGAGGCATATTGTGTTTTCGCTAGCTGCGTGACGACTTTGCTAGGCTACCGGCTCTGGTGAGTCCTTCCTCTTGAACAAGGCCGTAAGCTCTTCTATACATCGCCAATTACCCATCGCCTTCCTGATTTCTCGCCGTATCCTTCTGAGTACTTTCACACTCCGGATCTCCAATTCCCGTGCAATGTGACTGCAAATCTCATTTCCTTTCTGGTCAAAATCGGTCAGGATGAGTACTTGCCCTTTCTTACCTACTCGGGAGGCCAACTGGTCGAGGAATCTCGGCCTAGGAACTCCGCTCTGGGTCCTGACTATAGGGGCTTTCAAACCAAGATTTCTAAGTACAGACTCGTCCCGTTTTCCCTCCACGACCACGAGAAGGCCCTCATAGTCTTTGTCCAGACTCTGGATGATTTCAATCAGAGTCTTCTCGTTGTCCCTGAGTCTTCTGGTTCCGGCACGCTGCTTGTCCCTTGTCCTGTAGATGGCGACCTTGTCCCGCAGTGTTTCTTCATCTTCTCGACTCAACTTGAGATCACCTAATGGCTCAGCTTTTGGTGCGGGCTCAGGGTTTGATGGCTATCTTCATACTCTCGCCGGCACTCATCATCTTGAGGGCGTCAACAATCTTCTCCAGAGGCATCTCATGAGAAACGAGCAAATCAGGATCCACGTTGCCAGCAATGATTAGGTTGAGAGCTTGTTCAACATGTCTGGGTGTGAGATGAAAGACGCCCTTTATGGTGAGCTGTCCATAATGGAATCGGACCGTGTCTAGCTCAAACTTCGTACCTGAGGCCGCTCCACCAAATAGAACTGTCATGCCTGCTTCACGTGTCATGTCTACTGCCTGTTCCCACGTCGCAGGTAGGCCAACAGCTTCAATCACCACGTCTGCTCCATATCCAGAGGTTTCCTCCTTCACTCGCTGGATTGGGTCTTCCTTCTCCGGATCTATCACCACGTCTGCCCCGGCTCGTTTTGCAGTGGCACGTCGTAGTCCGGCCAGGTCTGACGCAATCACCACTGAAGCACCTCTCTTCTTTGCAAGCATTATCATCATCTGACCTATCGGGCCTGCTCCGATGACAGCCACTGTGTCCCCCAACTGAATGTTCGCTTCTTCGACGCCATGCACTACACAGGCCAAGGGTTCAGTCAAGGCGGCATCTCGGAATGATAACGAGTCTGGTATTCGATGAGTGTTCCATCTAACAACTGGCTCCGGCACGCGAACATACTCTGCGAAGGCCCCGTTCACAAATGATGATTTCAGCTCATCACAGAGATTGGGACTACCCCGTTTACAGAAGAAGCAGGAACCGCAGGGTGCTGAGTTTGTGGCTACGACTCGCATGTCGGTTTCAAGGCCCTTTACGCCCTTTCCAGTTTCCTCGATTGTTCCCGCGTACTCATGTCCAAAGAGTGCGGGTGTGTGTCTGAGCAATATGGGATGGCCTCTTTTGAACGTCTTCACGTCGGTCCCACAAGTCAGAGCTGTTCCAACTCTGATCAGCAGCTCACCGGGTCCTATCTTCGGGACATCAGTTTCTTCATATCTTACATCACCGATGCCGTGGAACATAGCAGCATTCATTCGTCGTGCCATAGGTCCAGACTCCGCGGTGTCAATAGCTGGTCGGTTTAAATGACTTGCTGACTAGCAACGATTCAGACAATTCGCTTGAACTGAGAATTGCTTGTGACCGGAATCCTTAACCATTTGGCCACAAGGCCCGAAGACGGAGAGAAAGAGAAATGAAGTCAAAGCCAATATACCCGGTAGAAGTTGAGTACCACGCGAGGAGCTCCTGGGATGGCAAAACAGGATGTACAAGCTATGTCACAGACAATCAGAAGATCGTCATAGATACACCCAGTACTTTCGGAGGGAAGGGCGAGGGCATCTGTCCTGATGAGTTGTTCGTGTCCGCACTTCTTGGATGTCTGAATAACACCTTCCTAGACTTCCAGCGACGTTTCGAGATGACGCTGCTCTCGCTTGATTTGGAGGGTCATGCGACCGCTGAGTTTGATGGGTCCGGGTACAAGATAGTTGGAGTGAAGGTTGCGGGAAGCATTGTCGTATCTCAGGGCGAGCAGAGTGTCGGAGAACGATGTTCAGAATTGATGAAGGAATATTGCCATCTGAGTCGCTCAATTGCTGATTGCATCCAGATTGAATATGACATCTCTGTTGAAGAAGCAGCGTGACACGTCGGCTCTCATGACTCTCGAGTACTCATGAGTTTCTCAATTCTCGACATATACTTCTGCATGTTCTCCCACTGACCACCCTGAAAGAAGACGCTTTGGCAATCATCGCAGAGCCAGAACTTCTCGTAATGGTTGTACGTGTCGTCAAAGACCAAGTCCTTCACTCTCTCTTTCTCACTTGCACCGATTTCTGCCAGTTTTCCATTGCATTTGGAACATCTCGACTTCGAAGGATCAATTCGCGGAGAGATTCCAAACTCCTGGAAGACCCTGGTAACTCTCTCATCCACACTTCCTCTAAGAAGCATTGAATCTATAGATCTCTCCATGGCTCTCTGGTGCAGGCGTGCGTCCGCTGTGAGCAAGTAGCGACCCTCTCTGTCGGCAATCGTTAATAGATCATCATCATGGATCTCAGTCGAGTATAGGGTGTCATAGCCGACCAATCTGAGCCAAAGTGAGAGCTTCCCCAACATGGCATCGACAACGAACCTGATCATGGATTTTCACCAAAGAACAGGCGCGCGGCATTCTTCCACATCATTGAATCAATCTCATCCTCCGTGATCGGCGGGTATCCAACATCAAGGAGGGACTTTGGAAGTTTCAATTTGAGAAAGAAGTCTGTCCATTTCTCTATCGGCATGAAATGCTCGAAGAGCGGAAAGTCGCTTCCCCATAGCATGCGGTTGGGAAACACCTTCATGAGTTTCGCATCTCCAATCATCCTGTATACTTTGATTGGCACTCTCGACGCAAATGCTTGCCAACCTGAAACATCGATTGAAACGTTAGGGTTCTTTGCGGCCACCGCTAGCGCTTCATCGACCCAAGGCGCACCAGCATGTGCGATTACAATCTTGAGGCCTGGAAAGTCAGCCGCAACCTTATCTATGTAAACAGGCTGGGCGTATTTCATGTGCTTGAACCTTGATGTGAACCCCGAATGTATCGTTACGGGCACTCCCAATTTCGTACACAGCTCGTAGTATGGGTAGAACTCCAATTCATCCGGGTAGAACCCGTTTGGAGGATACATCTTCCATCCACAGCAGCCCTTCTCCCTAACTGCCCTCTCAAGTTCGACGAGACCCTCGTCACCCCGCCGGGGGTCCAATCCTACAGAAGCTGCAATGTTGGCATCACCACTCACTTCGTCGGCATGCCAATCAGTCTTTTGTGTGAGAGTCAGAGGCATCTCTTGATTGAGACCGCTGTCGATAGGCAGCACTATGGCTCTCTCAATGCCCGCCTTTTGCATGGCCATCCTTAGGTTCTCAATGGGGGAATCAAGCTGTGGCTTGATTCCTTCTCTCTTGGCAGCTATCCGTCGTGCCTCAAGGTCCTTGTCGCTGATTATCTCTCTGGTCCATGTATGCACATGGGAATCTATGATTCGCAACAGCGCATCACTCAGACGCAACTGAGGGTCGGTGTAAGATTAGCCTTCCGAAAGGATGACCTTTGCCGCCTTCCTCAATCTCTCGATTACTTCCACTGACACGGTGGTGGTTCCCAGGTCGGCCATCACCACGCTAGTACCGTGATAGTCGCTTCCTCCCGTTTCGATTAGTCCGAGTCCACGTGCCGCAGCCCTCACGTCTTTCGAACCTCCCAAAGTGCCGACTGGGGTATAGTCATACTCCACCTCAACGCCTACAATACCCCAATGTTTGAGTAACTTGAGAAGAGCTCGAAGATCGGCTACCCCAATAGTCAGAGGATGAGCCACGACTGGAACTGCCCCAATTGATCTAAGAAAAGCAATAATCTCGCTTGCTGATGGCCTTTCCTTTTTCACGTAGGCCGGCTTGCCTTCACCCAGATAGACCTCGAAAGCTTCAGCTGTACTGCTGACAATCCCCTTCTCAACGAGGACCCTTGCGAGATGAGGACGTGCCGGACTTTCAACTCCCTGGAGAACCTCATCTAATTCGTTCTGCTTAACGTCAATACCGAGG
>JBHLRV010000096.1:0-6036 GCA_048882205.1 Candidatus Thorarchaeota archaeon
CTCTGGCTAAACCCTTCCCCTATGATATTCTTCTCCTTCTCGGGCTTCTACATGCTGGTTCGTGGGAAGCGCCACACTGGTACCCTGCTAATAGTCACTGCGGCGTTGTTCAAACAGACTGCTTGGTTCCTCGGAATCCCTCTCGTGGTCTACCTTCTAATGAGACCACGGACAACTGAACCCGCCGCTAGCACCGAGGACACTTCCCAAGATGGCCGTACCACCGAAGATTCAGACCAGAAATCTGGCAGCAATTCTGACAAAGAGGGCAAGCCTGGACTCCTCCTTAGGCTCGGAAACTTCTTGGTAGAGTACCTAGATCTCGGCAAGTTCACTATCAGCGTACTCGTTGTCTTGGTCTTTGTTGCAGCCATTATGTTCCCGTTCGTGGTGGCTCAACCCAACTTCTGGCTTTACATGCGTCTAGCAGCAGGAGGCTTCAGACTGGACTCCTATACCGAACCGCCCGGATACGGCAGTCCCATACGACTCCAGGTTCTCCCTGTTGTCGCAGGACTTCCACAGCTCGCTGAGATCATGGACATCATCGTGTTCTCTGCCGGACTCCTAGCACTGGGCGTCATCGTGTTCGCCTCTCTTATGCTGACTGAGCCGAAATACGAGGGTCAATCCAATGTGTACCTTCGTCGCCTGTTATTCTTCACGCTTCTAATGATGCTCTGGGTGAACCTGACAGGGCCTAGAGGTGTCTACAAGTACTACTTCACCTTGTTTGCCCCATTCTTCTCAATCTTCTCGTCCTCAACTATGGCAACAAGCATGGAAGAGAGAGTCCCATTCTCACTCTCAATGATTTGGGTACCGTTTATTCTGAGTGCAATGATTATGATTCCACACAGAAACATCTACCTCATGTATGTGATCATGATTTTTGGCAGCTACATAGCAGCGAAGAAGCTTGGTGAAACTTGGTACTACGCTAAGACGCCAATCAGAAAGGCAAACATCCGCATTGTTTCTGCATTGAGCCCGCTCTCGGTTCGGGTCTCCAGGTTCAGGGAGAGAATGCATTCATATGCGTACCCCGATGAAAGTCTAAGCACTCAGTCCGTAGATGAAGACACCAATGACGACGTAGCGACGAGAGGCTAGATTGATGAGCAGCCATTCAGGTGGAATGTTAGACCGCTTATTGCTCCTGATACGTAGGCACAGGCTCTTTCTGATTGTTGTTGTCACAGCTTCACTTGTGTGGGCAATGGTGTTCATTCGAGCCGCTACTGAGTTTGTTGCAAACCCGAACTGGCCAAGAGCTGTCTGGAATGGCGAGGGTAGCATCGATATCTTCGGCTATACAATCGCAGTGCATTTGGAAGGCTGGGCCGACCACGACTACTTCTATCATAGCTGGGCCGACCAGTTTCTCAGCGGTGGCATGCCCTACACGGATGAGTTCAATCGGCTGTTTCGAGATGGCACTTCGTACAATGTGATCTACTTCTTTCCACCCCTGTACGTCTACATGTGTGCTTTTGGTGAGATAATCCACCCAGACATCGGTATCGGTCTGCTGATCTCTGGGTTTGGATTTCTCACATCATTCCCTGTCTACGGGATTGCGACTTACCTCTCACAGAACCGAGAAGTGGGCGCAGTATCAGCCGCCATGTATCTGCTCAACCCCATAGTCCTTTCCCATACTGCCTTCGAATGGCTCAATCCCTCCCCCTTTGTCTTCTTTGCGGTGCTATCA
Source organism: Candidatus Thorarchaeota archaeon (assembly GCA_048882205.1). Taxonomy (GTDB): domain Archaea; phylum Asgardarchaeota; class Thorarchaeia; order Thorarchaeales; family Thorarchaeaceae; genus SMTZ1-83. The sequence goes on from JBHLRV010000096.1 coordinate 1,715, forward strand.
TTCTACCTGGTCATGAATAACAGACGTATCTCTGGAGCCCTCGCGATGACAACAGCTGCATTCTTCAAGCAAACGGCGTTCTTCCTAGCACTGCCTCTCGTTGCAGTACTGTTGAAGAAACCCCCTAGCCCTCTGGAAATGGATGAAGATGCTGAAGAGACAGACTCGAATTCGAAGAGACCTGCCAGTGATAGTTTCGACCTCAAGGGATTCGCTAAGATTGCCATCATGGTACTTATTCTTGCAGGTGCTCTCTCTATGCCCTACCTACTTGATCCGGCAAACTACTTCTACTATATCTTTCAGCGCGTGGGTGCTACCTTGCTAAGTGACCTCACAGCTCCTCCTCCCATCAACAACCCGATAACGCCAGCAGTCGTGTTGATTGTGCTTGGCGCTCCTGAATGGCTAATCCAAGCAGTGAATCTGCTCACTTACTACTCAATCGCACTAACACTAGGCATACTACCGCTTCTAGCTATGATGCTTGTTGAGGTGAAGGACGACCGCAACCTTGAAGGTTACTGGAGAAGAATGCTCTTCCTGACTCTCCTTCTCCTGTTTTGGGTGCACGTTTTCTCACCTCGAGGCATCTACAAGTACTACTTGGTCGCACTCGTTCCATTCTTCAGTATCATGTCAACATCCGCCATTTGTCGACGAGAGTCATACTCCGCTAGGATTTCCCTACCTATGATCGCCGTCCCGCTACTGATTAGTGTCCTTGTGTTGGTGCCTGATCGCAACTTCTACCTGCTGTTTCTCTTTCTATTCATTCTGGGTTACATCTTTCACAGACCCTTCTCAGAAGTCTACCAGATGATCACTTCGCCAATTAGAAGATTTGGCACGAGAATTCGGGGACAGATCATAGCAGCAGGGCGCGAGCAGGAACTGACTAAGTGAGAAGTTTCTCCAGTTCCTTTTCTCGATCTATAAGTTTCTTCTCAAGACTCTTCAGCCTTCTATCTAGTTTCTCCGTCTGTTCCGTGTAGGTCTCCTTGGGCATTGCCCCTGAGGAATGTCTCTCTTCAACATGTTCTCTAAGCTGTCGGACTGACTTGACCTCTTTCTCCAGCGCTTTGATGTCCGCCTCAATCTCTGCCGCCTGGTTCTCCTCCTCAGTCCTAAACTGTCCCGCTGGAATCATCACACCCAGTTGCGTCTGTGTCTTCTCAGCGAAGTCTTGAAACTGATCTCGTAGCAGCTCGACGTTCTTCTCGACACTGGTTACTTGCTTGGCGACTTTTCCGATGTCCTTCTGTAGGTCAAAAACGGCGTTCACGAGTCTTCGCATGGTCTTCTCCATTTCGGCGGCTTCTTTCTTAGAGGGTTTGGCCTTGGCTACCTCTACCTTCTTTTCATCAGCTACTTCGCTGGGTTTGACAAGGCTGACTGTACCACTCAACCACTTGAACGTGTTCACAGCAAACTGCTTGTTTCCTGGGTGCTTCATTCCGCCGCCTCTTCTGAACACCTCGTAACTCCCTACACAAATCAATCGTCCCTTCCGGGGTTCTGCGAATGCGACAACCGGTTTGTTAGGAGGGTCTCCTGTGTTTGAGGATGATGCAAGAACCGTCCCCTTCGCAGTAACGTTCAATGTACAGCTTGAGGGTACAAGCAAGTCTTCTATTCCTTCATTGACAGGATGCGATACTAAGTTTGTAATGATAGGCATTGTCGGGATTCCCGCATTACTACGTTCATCACGGAACGCGGTGTTTTCGAAGCTTATTCCAAAACCCCTTGAGATTTGGCTCATGTTGTTCATGAGACCTCGGTCCCCTCCTGATAGAGAGAGCAACAGAAGGCCTCCACCCTTCTGCACGTATCGTTTCAAGACATCTATCTCAGCGGGTCTAAGCTTTGAGCTATTCGGACAGCCGAAGACAATGACATCAGCATTCTCAATGTTCTTTGCCAGAATCATGAACTCAGTGTACGGTTCAACATCGAAATCATTGTCCCTCAGAAGTTTGGCAAGCTCTGAATAAGTGGTATCTATTCTCCCTCGCTCATTCTGTGTTTGGTCAAAGAGGACTAGCTTCCTTCTTCTGCTCAAGACTTGGGCACCTACTGTCCTGTTTGATTAGAGTGCATGAGGGACAACTAATGAGACTTGTGCAGGTATCCTCTATGGTTCAAATGTTTTATCACACTCTTCTGCTTTGTCTGTGACCATGAATGATTGTGTGTTCTGCAAAATCGTCAACAGAGAGATGCCCGCTTCAGTCATATTTGAAGACGACCTCTCAATGGCGTTTATGGACATCTTTCCGGTAACCAAAGGCCACTGTCTTCTAATTCCAAAAGAGCACTACGTCAACCTCTTCGACATAGATCTCGAACTTCTCGCTAAACTGAGTAAGCGCTTGGCTGAGCTCACACGCAAGGTCAATGCTGCGCTCGGTCCGGAAGGCGTCCTGAATGCGGCGGCCAACGGTCCTGGTGCTGGTCAAGAGGTCTTTCATCTCCATTTCCACGTGATTCCTCGAAATAGCGGTGACGCATTTGGTTTCAAGTTTCCCCCCGGATATCGCGATGAAATGGCACCAAGGGATGAACTTGACAGTATTGCCAAGCTCATCGGAGAGGCCAGTCCAAGTGAATGATATGCACCAACGGCTAGATGTCCATGAGGTTGAGACCAGTCAGCTCGTCCTTCGCGCGGAAGATCTCGGATTCCGTTTCAAGAATCACCAGTTCGATGGTGACTGAAACCTCGCACCCGGCCATTAGGTGACCACCGTAACAATTGCCGTTTTCGTCAGCAACCACCATGTGAGCATGAACTACAAGTCCACTATCTCTCGTGTGGGAGATGTTTCCCAAACAAGAAACGACTTCGAGATCTCTGTCGATCACGAAATCCATGTACTCTCCGGAAGCTCGGTCAAAATAACCGAGTTTGGCCCTTGAAACTGCTCCTATTAGTGAGAGTTGGCCTGATTTGACACCATGATTTGTGGCCACGGTTTCAATCGTTCTGAGAATGTCCTCTCCGGGCTCCATTCGTGAGTATATTGCACCCTTGACAGATGTGAGCTTTGTTCGAACCATGAAAGCAACAGAACCATCCTGATTAATGAAGGGTTCGCCAATCTCACATTTGGAAGTGCTTATCAGGGCTAGTCATTTCACAATATCAGTGAGAGGATTTGGAGAAAGATAAGAGGCCTGAAGACGACTCCCAGTCGAGTCTTGAGGATTTCTTCGACTCATCCGAGGTCGATGAGTCAGAAGAGCCGTCAGAGGAGCCTCTGAAAGAAGATGGCCTTGCAGCAGCAGAGAGTCAAATTGAGCAAGCAACTGAATCCCATAATACTCTCTCAGAGGAAGAAGACACTGAAGACATAGTCATGATTGATGAAACAGAAGAAACTGTTTCGGAGCTGCGCGTAGGTGAACGTGAGACTCCGACGGACCTAGCACCCTCCTATCTCCTCTCTGTTGACTATGCTGGCGCTCAGAGAAAGGCATTTGCAAGGCTCTACAACCCTGATGACAAGAGAATCTATTTCTGGTTTGACAACACCGGCCATCAGCCCTACTGCTATACCGACTACCCAGTGCAGATTGCGGAACAGAAGATTGGCCGTCATGGCGGGTTTATACGTTCAGAGGAGGTAGAGCTAGTCGACCTACTCCGGGATGAACCTGTGAAGATGACTAAAGTGATCGCTGGTGACCCACTCTCTATTGGTGGATCCGCTGGAGCAATCAGAGACCGTTTAGTAGACACTTCTGGAGACCAAACCATTAGTCATGCTTGGGAGGCCGCCATCCGCTATCGCAATTGCTACACATACGACACCAACATAGTATCAGGTCTTCCTTACAGAATTGAGAAGGGGAACCTTGTCCCTAGCTCACCTGAACTTGACAAGAAGCTGCTTAAGGAATTCAAAAGCGCAATTGGTGCGGAAGATGGCACTGAGAGATTGATCTCTGAATACGCTCCTATGTTGTTCACCGAAGTGCCTGACATTCGCCGCATTGCAATTGACATCGAGGTCTATACGCCTGTGAAGAACAGGATTCCAGATGCGAGGACTGCACCGTATGAGGTGATTGCTATTGGGCTCTCTGACAATGAGGGCTACAACAAATGCTTCCTTCTGAAAAGAGCTGGGGTATCCGAAGGCCCGGAAAGCGAAGATTACCCGTCAGAGCTGGAGATTGTTTACTATGATGATGAGAAGGATATGATTGTCGATGCGTTCAAGACAATCGATACCTATCCAATCGTCCTGACGTTTGTGGGGGACGCCTTTGATCTAAACTACTTGTATCACCGTGCAGAGAGGATTGGGATTGAC